>JAIYDT010000067.1 GCA_027487355.1 Verrucomicrobiaceae bacterium | reverse complement strand
GACCTCCTCAACCTCTGTGTGCTCTGTGGTTTCAAGATCGTCCGCGTCGCCAAGTCGCCCGTGAATCCAGCGCAGAGCCTCAAATTTGTCACCAAACCGACAAGTGGACGCGGGCTTTCTCCAGAATCCGAGAACCCTTGAGGTCGCCCTCCGGACCGCCTTGCGGACACGCCGGTGGTGTGCCTGCTGGAGCCACGGCCATGCGGAAAGACCACGCTGGCGAAGATGGTGGAGTCGGACCGGGCCTACCTCACGCTGGATGAGGAAAACTACCTGAACACGGCCATCCAGGATCCGCGTAAAATCATCCTGTCAGAGGGAGCCTGCTTTGGTGGCCTTCCATTTGGGCTTGAGATGAAACCTTTTGAGGGGAGGCATTTCGCCCCCAAAACTGCGAAAGACCCAATTTGGGCAGTCCTAGGATTGCGGTGGCGGGCACAACCTGTAAAACTGATGATTACTGTGTCAACCACCACACAATACATCCCCCTTTCGTTCTCACAGGAGCGCTACCAGGAGTGCCTAGGCGAGGTTTCCCTCCGGATGTCACACTTTTTCCTGGGATACCTCAAGGAATTGCACCGCCACTTCGAGGGCGACCTGACACTTGTCATCGTGCTCGCGGAGATCGCCCATCATTCGAGCCAACCGCATTTCCCCCCCTCATCGGATGGGGATAAATCCGCCGGGGAATTATGGGATGGAGCAGGGTTCGCACGCCTTCCCTCATGCAGCGCCTACTCGTTGGCTACGGCCACCGGACTGCCGCGTGAGACCGTCCGCCGCAAGATCGGCCGGCTGACGGAACTGGGATGGATCGAAAAGACCGGCCGTGCCGAGGTGCGCATCACCCAGAAGGTCGTCGAGCACTTCACTCCGGAATTTAACATCCGCCTGCTCGATCAGCTTCTCCTGACCGCTGATGGCATCCGCGGCGTGCTTTCCAATATCAATCAAACAAAATGAAATCCCTGCTCCTGCTACTCATCTTGGCAAACGCCGCCCGCGCCGAACCCTCCAAGCCGAACATCCTCGTGATCATGACCGATGACGTCGGGATCTCGAACATCAACCTCTACTCCCACGGCATGATGGGCACCCCGACGCCGAACATCGACCGCATCGGCCGAGAGGGCGTCCTGTTCACCGACCACTATGCGCATCCGACCTGCACGCCGGGCCGAGCCGCGCTGATCACCGGCCAGCTCCCGATCCGCACCGGGCTCACGACGGTGGGCATGGCCGGATCGCCCATAGGCCTCGACCAGCGTGACCCGACCCTGGCCGTTGTGCTGAAACCGCTTGGCTACCGCTGCGGGCAGTTCGGCAAAAACCATCTCGGCGACCGCAACGAGCACCTTCCGACGGTGAACGGCTTCGACGAATTCTTCGGCAACCTCTACCACCTCAACACCGAGGAAGAACCGGAACTCGGTGACTGGCCGAAGGATCCCGAATTCGACAAACGCTACCGCCCGCGCGGTGTGCTCGACTGCCTCGCCACTGATCGGGACGATCCGGTCGTCGATCCGCGTTTCGGGAAAATCGGCAAGCAGACCATCAAGGACACCGGCCCGCTTACCTCCAAGCGCATGGAGACCGTGGACGATGAGTTTCTTGCGCGCAGCCTGAATTTCATCGACCGCTCGGTGAAGGACGGCAAGCCGTTCTTTGTCTGGCACAATCCCTCACGGATGCACGTTTACACGCACCTGCGTGAGGCGAACAAGAAGCTCGCCGCACCCTACACCTCCGATATGGACATCTACGGAAGCGGCATGATGGAACTCGATGCGCAGGTTGGCGAGCTTCTCAAGAAGCTCGATGCCCTGGACGTGGCGAAAAATACCATCGTCATTTTCACCGCCGACAACGGCCCCATGGTGTCCTGGTTCCCGGATGCTGGAACCACGCCTTTCCGCAGCGAGAAGGCCACCACCTGGGAGGGCGGCGTGCGTGTGCCGATGCTCATCCGCTGGCCCGCCCGCATCAAGGCGGCGAAAATCTCCAACGGCATCCAGACCAACGAGGATATCTTCGCCACTCTCGCCGCTGCAGCCGGTGTCGAGGACGTGCGCGCTCAGCTCAAGGCCTCGCACAAGGTCATGATCGATGGTGAAAACAACCTCACCCACTGGACAGGCGATGCGCCCTCCAGGCGGAACTTCGTGCTTTATTACAATGAATCTGATCTGACGGCGATTCGCATCGGCAACTGGAAGTCCCACTTCATGCAGCGCGACGGCTTTTTTGATTACAACAAGCCCAGCGCCCTGGTTTTCAATCTGCGGATGGATCCATTCGAGAAACATGACACGCACCAATCGCAATTCACGGCCAACCGACTCGGCATCGCATGGGGCGGACAGGTGCAGGACGTGCTGGCCGTGCACATGAAGTCGCTGGCCGAGTACCCGCCGCGCCAGAAGGGCGCTTCACTGAAGCCGGGCAGCAAGTGATTCCAAAAGGCGCTAACATCCATCTCTCGTGAAAGCTCTTTTCCTGCCGTTCTTCACCTGCCTGATCCTGCCTGCCGCGGGGCAGGACGACAGCGCCGTGCGCGGCGTCAATCCGGCCGACAATCTCACCAAGTTCGAGATCCTGCCCAAGTTCACGATGATCGACGGCGGTAGCGACACCTCGATCTTCACCTCGACCTTCAAATATGACCGCGCGATCCAAGGGGTTTACGGCCTGAATTTCGACCTGCCGTTCGCAGCCTTCGAGTCGCCCTTGGGGGATGAGTCCGGCATCGGCGATTTCAACCTGCGTGCCCGCTACCAGCATCGCGACGGTCGATTCACCTACATCGCCGGACTGGAGGCTGTATTTCCCAGTGCCTCCCACGACACCCTCGGCTCAGGCAAATATCAGGTCAATCCGGTGTTCGCGGGAGTCTATGCGTTTTCCGCGCAGACCTTCCTTGCCGTGAGCGCCAAGCATCTTTTCTCCGTCGGCGGGGAGTCCGACCGCGACGACATCATCCAAGGACAATACCGCGTCATCCTCGCCCACACCACGCCGGACGGCTGGTGGTTCCTCGCCGATCCCCAAATCCTGGTGGACTACCAAAACGACGGGCGCCTGCACTTCGCGCCTGAGATCGAGGTGGGTCGAATGATTTCCGCCAATACCGGAGTCTGGCTGCGCGGCGGTGGTCATCTCGGGGGCGACTGGCAGAAGGACGACTGGACGGTCAGCGTCGGCATACGCTTCATCTCATTCTAAACCAACCTTCATGAAAAAGACCCTGCTGGCCGCTTCGCTCGGCCTCCTCGCTGCCGCCCATGGTGGTGAAATCGGCCACCAAGGGGGTGGCGCATTCAACCCCGGTGATTTTTTCGCCCCGCCCGAAGGCCTCGTCCTTGCTCTTTATAGCAACTACTACGAGACCACCGCGCTGCGTGACAGCTCGGGCAACAGACTCACGAGCTTCGATATCTTCGGCGTCGGTGTGAATTTGGACATCGAGGTCGAATCCTTCCAGGTCATCCCGATGATCATCTGGAGCCCCGGCCTGAAGCTGCTCGGCGCGGATGTCTCCACGCTCATCATGCCGATCTACGGCCAGACCAGCATCGCCGCCGACCTCAGCTCGCTGGGCAACGGCATCCGGATTGAGGGCAACGCATGGGGCATACAGGACAGCTACGTCCAGCCGCTGTGGCTGACCTGGCGCACGCCGGAATGGGACTTCAGCACCTCCTACGGGGCATGGATTCCCACCGGATCCTACGATCCCACCGCGCTTGACAACACCGGCGCGGGATTCTGGTCCCATGTGTTCCGCGCATCCACCGCATGGTCGGTCGGCGGCAAGCGGCAAACGCTTTTCAACGCCTCCCTCGCCTATGAAACCAACGGCGGTAAGAACGGCCTCGATCTCACGCCAGGCGACCACCTGACGCTGGATGTGGGGATGAAACACGTCTTCAGCCCCAGCTTCGAGGCCGGGATTTTCGGCTACGGCCAATGGCAGACCAGCGACGACACCGGCCGCGATGCGGTGGCTCCTGATACGCACGACCGGCTCTTCGGCGCCGGGGTTTACGCATCGTGGTGGTTTGTCCCTCAAAAGAGCAGCCTCCTGATCCGCCACGTTGTCGAGTTTGGCGCGCGCGACCGCTTCGAAGGCCGCAGCACCGCGCTCGGAGTCAATTTCGTGTTCTAGTGCGTTTCCTCACAGTATGTCCACGCGGCGGGGTTTGGCTTGTTATAGTAGCCGGAGCCCGCGCGACAACTCTCCGCATGTGGGTATGGCGCAGGAAGAACATATCCGGAAAATCATCCTCGCGGGGGGGCTCGCGTTCGGAAGGGTTTCGCGAACGTGGGGGTGGTGTTGGAGACCGAAATGTTGGAGACTGAAATTTCGGTCTGTAGGGGTCGGTCCCAGATATCGACTGCTTTGATCGGGAGCCCCCCTGAAGAACTGGTGGAGCGTGACAGCCGGAGAGGTTTTGATTAAGCTGGGGTGAAACCACCACCATGATCGCAATCACCTTCCAAGGCACCGCTCCTCTCAGCTTTCTCTCAACGCTCAGCATCGGCAACTGGTCTTCCTTCACGATCGCCGCTGATCCCAATCCGCCCGGAAACCCGCACATCTTTCTCCAACAGTTTTCCACCACGGTCGCGGAGATCGTCTCGACCGGCCCGTCAGAAGTAACGCTCCAGGCGGCCGAGGATGCGGGTGCGGCCTTTCTTCAAATGCGCCTGGACAACCGCTCGGGCTACCCTCTCACCATTCTCGTTCCGGGTGCTGACACGATCACCGTGCCGGGTCAGCAAAGCGTCGATGTGACCTACAACCGCAGTCTCGTCGTCCGAAAGGGCTGAGATCAAAAGCCTCAGCGAGGCATGCGTGGCCGGGAAGAAATCGACTCAAAAATCAAAATTTCAGGCTTACGTTGCATTTGACCGAAATCCATTCCCACTCAAGGGAGTTGACTTCAATTAACCGACAATTGGTCGGGAACTAAACCGACAAATGGACGGTAGTGTAACCGACAAATGGACGGAGATTTTCCCCACTACCCGAGAACCCTCGCCGTTGCGCTGCGGGCAGCATTGGCGGACACGCCGGTGGTGTGCCTCCTGGGGCCACGGCAATGCGGAAAGACGACGCTGGCGAAGACGGTGGAGTCGGAGCGGGCCTACGTCACGCTGGATGAGGACAGCTACCTGAACACGGCCATCCAGGATCCGGATGGGTTTGTGGATCGTCTGCCCAAGCGGGTGATCCTTGATGAAGTCCAGCGTGCGCCGGGCCTGCTGCCGGCGATCAAGCGTTCAGTGGATCGCGATCGTCGTCCCGGGCGTTT
>JAIYDT010000133.1 GCA_027487355.1 Verrucomicrobiaceae bacterium | reverse complement strand
CCTTCCGAGATTCTCAACACCTTGGCGATCTCGCCATGAGGCATGCCCTGGATGTCGAACATGGTTACGACCGTTCTGTGGGAAACCGACAGTGAGCGCATGGCCTCGTTCAGTCTCGTATGAAGCTCGTTGAGATTGCTCTGCTGTTCGGGGTTCGCCGCATGCGCTCGATCGACCAATCCGGGATCGTCCTTCGGGGCGGAATTCGGGTCATCGAGGCTGAGCCCGGAACGACGCTTCCGCTTCTGTAAGAATTTCAACGTCTGGTTCACGGCGATCTGGTAGATCCAGGTGTAGAAGCTCGATTGGCCCCGGAATTTCCCCAGCGACTGGTAGGCACGTGCGAAAATTTCCTGCAACAGATCAGACGTGTCCTCCTTGTGGGTGGTCATGTTGTAAACCAGCCCGAAGAGCTTGTCTCCGTACTTGAGGACCAACGCGTCGAACGCGTGGGTGTCACCGTTCTGTGCTCGGGAGACCAACTCCCGGTCGGGATCGGGTTGCTGGGGTTGGCGGAGAAACATCGGGGGAGATGGAGAGGCAGCGAAGCGAGACTACACGCCCCCCGGCGCGTGTAAAGAAGAGGCCGTTCAGGCCTTTCCTGAGCTGTTCCTGACCACCCGCACGGCGACACACTCGGTGTCGGGCAGGATGAACTTCTCCACCAGGACTTCGATGCGGCGCAGAGGATGATTTCCCAAAAGAATCCGGGCAATGTCCACAGCAAGGGTCTCGATGAGCCTCCTTGGCCTGGCATCGGCGATCGCCTGGATTTCAAGGGCCACCGCGTGATAATCAACGGTGCGCGCGATGTCGTCGCCCAGCTCCTCGAAGGCGAACTGCGGCGTCATCACGATCGAGATTTCCAGAGTCTGAGGCGAGGCCAGCTCCTCATCGGGCACCCCCACGAAGGTGGTGACGCGGAGCTTGCGGATCTCGATGAGGTCTGAGGAAGGGTTCACGAATCGAGAAGACCACGCTCCATGGCCTCGACGAGCAGGTAGCGGGTGGGGTGGTTGAGTTCTAGAGCGAGGGCATCTGCCGGGGTGACCCAGCGGAACTCCTGCGCCTCATCGTTGAGGATGACGTCCCGCGAGTGGGAACGGGCGATGTAGTTGAGCAGGATGAAATGCTCCGGACGCTCGAACTCGGCGGAGTCGATGCAGTCCTGAACCAGAGCGAAGCGGATCCGGTCGATCTCCAGAGCGGTTTCCTCAAGGATCTCGCGCTGGAGGGCCGCGATCGCTGCTTCACCCCGGCGGATCTTGCCGCCGGGAATGCCCCAGAGGTTCCTCCACTTGTGGGTCCGAACCATCAGGACGTGACCGGAATCATCGTGGATCAGCGCACCCACGGTGGAAATGGGATGTGCCGGTCGGGTGTGCTTGGTCAGCAGGCCCCTCAGAACCCCGAGATCGGGCACCGTCAGGTCCGGCCGCACCGCCGCCAGCGGCTCGGCATGGGTGTATCCGGTGAGGACGGCGATCGAGGACACCCCTCCATGCCTGGCAGTGTCCACGTCGTGGGTCATGTCGCCCACGAAGGCGGTCTCGGCAGGATTGAGCTGATGGGTTTCAAGAATCCGGTGGATGACGTCGCGCTTGTCGAGCACCCCCGCGTAGGTGGCTTCGAAGAACCCACTGAATCCGAAGTCCCTCAGTTGCTTTCCGAAGGCCTCGGCATCCATGCTGGTGAGCACGAACGCCCGGATGCCTCGATCCGCACACCATTCGAGCTTCTCGCGGGCATGCGGCAGGACGGTGACCGGCACCTGGGAATCCCGGAATGCGGGGCGGAACTGTTCCTCCAACTCCTCGAGAGGCACGCCCGGCAGGAATTCCTCATAGAACTCCCGGTAAGGCAGGCGGAAATGCCGACGGAAGCGGTCGCGATCAATGGATTCGAGGCCGTATTTTCCGAACACGAAGTTCGTCGCCTCCAGCACGGGCCCCAGGTCGTCCACCAGGGTGCCGGACCAGTCGAAAATCAGGTTGCGGAACATGATGGGAAAAGGTTCATCCAATCTGGAATCGAACGGAATGCACCCGGTCGGCGCCGAGCGCCTCGCGGATCCGGGTGAGCAGCATCGGCTTCATTTGTTCGAGATGGAAACGCATCGCAGGCTGCGTGACACGCAGGACCAGATGGCCGCCCTTGATGGAAAGGGGTTCGGTGTGGCGCGAAATGAAATCGCCTGCAAGCTCCTTCCAGGCCGATCGGACCTGATCCTCATCGAGCCCCTCGGTGGCACCCGCCTGTTGCAGGATCGCTCGGAGAAATTTACCGGGCTGGGAAATCCGGTGGTTGAGGTCCAGCGGCTCGTCCGCCCCCCGCCATTCACGCAGGATGGCCTCACGGATCCTGCGGAGGGAGGGGTCATCGCTCATGGCGGATCGTGAGGGGGTCAGTCGTCGCCGTCATTTCCGATCGCCTCGACCGGGCAACCTTCCATGGCCTCGATGCACTGCGCGACCTCCTCTTCCGACTCCGGTTGCTTGTAAACAAAGGAATATCCCTCGTCGTCGGCACGGGTGAAATTCTTCGGGGCGGTCTCGCGGCAAAGGTCGCAGTCGATGCACTGGCTATCGACGTAGAATTTTCCTGCAATGTTCTCGGTGTTCTTGTCTTCGCGGTCAGCCATGAATCAATGTTGGGTGCTTGACCACTGGATGGCCTCGCGGAGGCCGCGTTGCAATTCGTTTTTTCCAGACCGGGCATCCGGCTTTCGCACTGGCCAAGTGGATTCCCGGGTCGTAGAAATCTCCAAGCTGTCCCGATGAGCGAACCAGATCCCGAAACCTCCAAGCCGTCGCCGCCAACCGGCCCACGGCGACCGCCGCCCGCGAACCGCCTTGTCAAAGACAGCTCGGAGAAGGACCTCTGGGACTTCGATCCAGAGGAGGAGGCACCGCCCCTGCGGATCGAAGTACCGGATCCGGAAATCGAACCCGAGGCCATTCCGAAGCCCCGCTTCAAGGCACCAAAGGCGGTTGAAAGGTCCCCTCGCCCGCTGCCGGCCACGAATCTCGAGGATGGAGAGCCAGCCGTCCGCCAGCCTGCGGTCGGTCGTCTGAGCCAACGGAATGCAGAAACGAGCCGCCGCGCCAAGAGACACGATGACATCGGGGATCTGGACGAAACCGAGGACGCCTGGGAGGAGGAGCACGCTGCTGACGAGGAGCAGGAACCTCCAGCCTATCCAGCCCCCGATGTGGCCACCCCGAATGCGGTCGAAGCCGATGAAACCGATTCAGGGACTCCTGAGAAGGTTGATCAGGAACTCAGTGAGATCGCCCAACCTCCGATTGACACGCGTCCACTTCGCGAGCGGTTTGTCTTCACCAAGATCGAGAAAGCCGGCCTGGCAGTCCTGGCCGCCGCCCTTGTCGGCACCGGAATCTTCCTGCTGACCTCGAGCTTCGGCCACATTCCAACTCGATCCGAGAGCGCCGAACAACCGAACTACCCCATCAAGGGCAAGCTGATCCGCGTCCTCAACGCCGACACCTATTGGCGCGAGCCCATCCGCAGTGGACCCAACGTGGAGACCGTCCGCATGGAGACCCAACTGATCCCGGTTCTCAGGCTCGAACTGGACGGCGGTCCCTGCGCCATCCGGGCCTTTTTCCGCGATGACAAGGGCGAGTTCGTCGGTGACGGCGTGACGAGCACCGCCAGCACCGGGACTCTGGAAATCGCGGCAACCGCCGGTTTCGACGATCTCGGAGCCCATGCCGCCTACCGCACCGGAGAAACCCGCGCCTGGAAGATCGAGATTTTCGAGGCCCAATCCGTGGATTCGTCACGACAGGACTTCAAAAAAATCCTCGAGCTGCCCATTTCCAACGACCGACGCTGACCCCATGTCAAAGACCCCCGTGACCCCGCTCGTGCCCAAAGAAGGATGGCACGTGATGCATCTCTTCTATCACATCGACCACTCCACCTGGTCACTCTTCAGCGAGGATGAAAAGCGCCTGGCCAAGACCCGGCTCACCGAACTCGTTCAGGAAATCCGCGCCAACAAGGACACTCACCTGCTCACCTTCGCGGTCGCCACGCCAAAGGCCGACATCGGGTTCATGCTCCTCACGCCCGATCTCCACCAGGCGACCTTCTTCGAAAAGCAGCTCACGCTTTCCCTCGGACCTGACGTGCTTTCGCCGGTCTATTCCTATCTCTCCCAGACCGAGCGCTCCGAATACACCACCTCCCGCGAGCAATACGCAGCCGAGACCCTCGTTGCCGAGAAGTCGATGACTGAGGGCACCCCGGAATTCGAGGCCGCTCTCAAGGAATTCGACGACCGCATGGAGCATTACCTCCAGCACCGCCTCTACCCGGTGCTTCCCGACTGGCCGGTGGTCTGCTTCTACCCGATGTCGAAGCGCCGCAGTGGTGGTGACAACTGGTATTCGCTCGATTACGAGGCGCGCCGCAAACTCATGGCTGGCCACGCCCGCGTCGGCCGCACCTACTCGGGACGCATCCTCCAGCTCATCACCGGCTCCACTGGCCTGGATGAATACGAATGGGGCGTCACCCTGCTCGCCAAGGACACCATCGACGTGAAGGCCATCGTCTATGAAATGCGCTTTGATGAGGTCTCTGCCCGCTACGCTGACTTCGGCGACTTCTACAT
>JAIYDT010000458.1 GCA_027487355.1 Verrucomicrobiaceae bacterium | reverse complement strand
GGGACTGCCGGTAGAAGGTGATCGCCGAGATCGCGAAGCCGATCATCAACACGATCCGCCGCACCCAGACTTGCGGGATCTTCTGCGAGTAGTGGGAGCCGAGGAAATAGCCGGCGATGGCCCCGATCGTCATCACACCCGCTTTCGGCCAATCGACCAACCCACCGGCAATGAACATGATCGCCGCGACCACGTTGATGAGCGAACCGAGGATGTTTTTCAGCGCGTTCATCCGATGGATGTCGGTCAGTCCGATGAAGCCCAACGTGGCCAGCATGAGGATGCCGATGCCTGCACCGAAGAAGCCACCGTAGATCGAAACAAGGAACTGGAAGAGGATCGCCGGCCAGAGAACGGTCACCGGCTTCGGCTCCGCTGCGGACCTTTTCACCATCCTCGCGACGAGTCCCTGCACCAGGAAGAGCAGCGTCGCGAACAGGATCAGGAAGGGCACCAGCTTCGAGAAGGCCTCGTTGCTGGTCCGCGTCAGCAGCCAGCTCCCGATCAAGCCGCCTGCCAGGCTCACCGGCACGAAGCGCACCAGCCATTCGCGGATGTCGGCGATGTGTTTCCGGAAACCATAGACCGAACCACCGGTGCCGATGACGAGGGCGACCGTGCTGGTGGCGTTGGCAATGACCGCCGGAGTGCCGACCGCCAGCAGGGTCGGAAAGGTCAGGATCGTCCCGCCACCGGCCACGGCATTGATCGCGCCCGCCGCCATGGCCGCGCCGAGAAGGGAAAGGATGTCGGTTGCCGTCATGCCGCAGCGCGACCTTACGCGACCACCCCTCAGCGGCAACCGCGAAGATGTCCCCAAAAAGGACCTTTGTCTCCAGCGGTGGGACGCCTTAGCCTCCGACCATTCATGAAAACCGCCCTTGCCATCGTGATTTCGCTCTTCTCTCCAATCGTCCAGCCGGATCACAGCGTCACCTTCAAGCTCAAGGCCCCCGAAGCCACCAAGGTCAGCGTTGATTGCGCCGGTCTCGGCAGGCACGACATGGTCAAGGGCAACGACGGCGTCTGGTCCTACACCAGCCCCGTGATGGAACCGGACATCTACACCTATTCATTCTCGCTCGACGGCACGAAGATCATCGACCCCTCGAACCCCGAGCAAAAGACCGGCTATTTCGGAAATGAAAGCCTGCTCTTCGTGCCTGGCAACCAGCCCTGGGATCCGCGCGAGGTTCCGCATGGCGCGCTTCATCATCATCCCTATCGCTCCGCCATCGCCAACCATGATCGCGAGCTGATCGTTTACACCCCGCCGGGTTATGATGCGAAGTCCGACAAGCCACTGCCGGTGCTCTATCTGCTCCACGGCTTCAGCGACGGAGTCGATGGCTGGACCCAGGTCGGCCGCGCCCATGTCATCCTCGACAACCTGCTGGCCGAGAAAAAGATCGTGCCGATGGTGGTCGTGATGCCGCTCGGCTACGGCGACATGTCGGTCATCTCGAACGGCTGGGAAGGCCGCAAGAAGGACAACGCCTGGGAAAAGAATCTCGCGGGTTTTGACAAGACGCTGTTAGAGGAGGTCCTGCCGCTCGCCGAAACGAGTTATCATATCCGCAAGGATGCAGCCGGCCGCGCCCTCGCCGGGCTCTCCATGGGTGGTGCCGAGTCGATCCAGGGGGCACTGAAACATCCCGAAACCTTCGGCTGGGTCGGAGCCTTCAGCAGCGGCGGCATGCCGGGCGACTTCGACAAGGCCTATCCCAATGCCGGCGAGGCCCTGAATGAGAAGTTCAAGCTGCTCTGGATCGCCTGCGGCAAACAGGACGGACTCATCGAGCCGAACCGCAAGCTCGTCACCTGGCTCGATCAGAAGAAGATCAAGCACCAGTGGACCGAAACCGAAGGAGCCCACGCCTGGCCCGTCTGGCGCAGGAATCTAACAAGCTTCACGCAACTGTTGTTCCGCGACTGACCCCCGTGGCTGGAGCATCCTGCTCCAGTCCGTCTCTGGAGCTTCCAGCTCCAAGTCTGAATCCAAAGCAGCCGCCACGAATCGCCCCCATCACCTCCCGCGCTTCCCCTTCGCTGGCAGCTCATCCATCGCATTTGCCACGGCACTCGGAAGATTCACACCCCCGTTCCCTCCGAGCCTCTGATCAATAGCCTCCAGCCTTTGGATCAGATCCCTCACCTCGCCCCGTGCATACGGCCCGCCTGCCGCCTCGCAGAAATGCGTGCGACACCCGAACGGTCGGCCCTCATAGATCTGGCAGCGGCCATTCCTCCCGAGAAACGGACAGGACCCATCCGCCGGAATCACGACCTCCTTCCTCCCCGCCGCCCGCCAGGCTTGGGCCGCCACCAGCGCCTCGCCTTTTGTCAGAAACGGGGTCCGGCCATTCGCCCGAAACGAACAGCAGCGCGCCAGCCCCGTGCAGTTCCTCTCGATCGGCCGCGACGCGAGGTCTGCATAGACAGCCTTCACCGCCTCCAGTTCTTCGCGGACTTCCTTCATCGGCGTTTTCATGATCCATCCTGGAAGTCGGGTCAATCCCCGTCCCCACGTCCGCACCTGATCACCTCAGGATTGCTGTCAAGGCCTCGAAGTTCGACTTCGCACCGAACGCGGAGTGCTGTTTCAAGGCAAAGACTTTTGATCTATCTGGTTTATCACAGCGTTCAATTGTTGGGTTAACATTTGATAAATTTCACGATGGAACCTCTGTGCCTTTGCCTTATGGCCAGACAATCGAACTCGGGCAACATTCAGCAATGAGCGCACCTCACACCTGTCCCTGGGAGAACAAATGGAGCTGCCGGTCGAGGAGGTTGGTGAGTTGTTGGGTTTGAAGCTAGCTGTTGATCAGAGGCTCGCCCCATGATCGGAATCAAAGTCCTCCTACAGTGCCGAAATGCGCATGATGCGGCTGAGGGGTGAACTACTGGGCTTAGTCCAATTCCAGACGGGCTGGGCGATGTTTTTCCAGTGGGTGGTGGAAAGTGGTTTTTGGGAGGTAGGGGTTGTGGCGACAGGAATGTCGCCACTCCGGTGAGGGAAGATCGCCGCTTGCTTCGCGGACGCGGGGCGGTCATCACAGCGGCGTCATGGTTCGTGTGCCTGCCTGGTTGGAGAAGTACTGCTCGTTGCCGCGGGCGGTGTATCTTTTCACTGCCGGGCAGTTTCTGATCAACCTGATCAATTCCGCGCAGTTCCTGCTGTTGAACCTCTACCTGAAGGAACGGGGACTGGAGGATCCGGAGATCGCGGCGCTGGGCTCGCAGCGCTTTGTGGCGACGCTGTT
>JAIYDT010000192.1 GCA_027487355.1 Verrucomicrobiaceae bacterium | reverse complement strand
TCGAGGGAGTCGTCGATGGTGTGCATGCCTTCCTTGCTGCCGATCTCCATGAGGCCGACGAGTTGCTCGACCTTGCGATCGCGGATGCAGGTACGGAGCCCATAGTTGACGCTCATGACCTCGGTGGCGAGGATGCGACCGCTGCCATCCGCCTTTGGCAGCAGGCGCTGGCAGACGATGCCTTCGAGGACATTGGAAAGCTGGGCGAGGATCTGCTGCTGCTGGTCGGGCGGGAAGACATCGACGAGACGGTCGATGGTCTGCGGGGCATCGACGGTGTGGAGCGTGGCGAGCACGAGATGACCCGTTTCGGCGGCTGTGAGGGCGATGCGGATGGTTTCCAGGTCGCGCAGCTCCGAGACGACAATGACGTCCGGGTCCTGTCGCAGGGCCTGGCGGAGGGCCATGGAGAAGGACTTGGTGTCCTTGCCGATCTCGCGCTGCTTGATGAGGCAGGAGCGATGCGGGAGGACGAACTCGACGGGGTCCTCGATGGTGATGACGACGCCGGAGCGGGTCTCGGCGATGCGTTTCACCATGGCAGCGAGGGTGGTGGTTTTCCCGGAACCGGTGATCCCGGTGACGAGGACCAGGCCGCGACGGTGCTGGCAGAACTGCTCGATGGTGGGCGAGTGGCCGAGTTGGGAAAGCTCCGGGACCTCCGGCGGGATGTGGCGGAAGGCGGCTTCGAGGTGGTTGCGGGCGTAGTGGACATTGGCACGGAAGCGGCCGAGCCCGCTGATCTCAAGCGCGTAGTCGAGCTCCCATTCGGTCTCAAGTCGCGAGCGCTGGGTTTCTGACAGGGTCGAGAAGATCAATGTCCGGGTGGCATCCGGCGTGAGGGTGAAATCCTCCAATGGGATGAGGGTGCCATTGATGCGGGCAGCGGGCGGGGCATCGACGCTGAGGTGCAGGTCGGAGCCGCCGTTTTCCACGGCCATGCGGAGGTAGTCGTCGATGTCGCGGAGTTGGGACATGGTAGAAAGTGAGAAGTGATTAGTGGAGAGTGAGAAGTGGAAGAAAGTTTGCTAGGTTTCAGTGTTCAGTTTTCAGGTAGGAGAACATCGAACATCGAACGTCCAACATTGAACGTCGAAGTGATATGGCGAGGCCGATTCTTCATTTCGAATTTCGAATTTCGAATTTAGTGCTTCGTGCTTTCTCTTCTTTGGCACTTGGAACCTGGCCCTTGGAACTTAAGCGATGCCACGCAGAGCGCGATCGAGATCGAGCGGATTCGGCGCGGCGGCTCGGGCGGTGGCGGGGTGGATCTTTCCGGCGAAGACGGCGTCGCAGAGGGACTTGAGGAAGGAGAGGTTGCCGGGGGAATCGGAGCGGTGGAGCATGTCGCGGATTTCGGCCTGCTGGCGCTCGCGGATCCAGCCTCGGACGGCGGCTTCGTTTTCGAGGTGTTCGACCACGAGGTGCAGGCCTCCTTCGGCGGAGGGCAGGAGGCGTTGGGAAAGGATGCCGATGAGGTGGTTCGAAAGGAGCTGGAGGGAGGCGTCGCGATGGTTCGGCGAGTAAAGGTTGCCGAGCCGTTCGAGGGACTCGGCGACGCCGGGGCTGTGGAGGGTGGCAAGGACGAGGTGACCGGTTTCCGCCGCGCGGAGAGCGATCAGGGCGCTGTCCTCATCGCGGATTTCACCGAGGAAGATCACGTCCGGGCTCTGGCGCAGGGCGGCGCGGAGGGCGATCGAGAAGGAGGGTGTATCCTGGCCCACCTCGCGCTGCGAGAAGTGGCTGAGGTCGTCCTCGAAGAGATATTCCACCGGATCCTCGATGGTCACGACATGACGGCGGTAGTGGTGGTTGACCCAATCGAGGCAACTGGCGACCGAGGTGGACTTTCCGCAACCGGTGGGTCCGCTGACGATGATGAGTCCGCTGCGCCGGGCGAGCCAGGACATCAGCAGGGGAGAAGGCAGGCCGAGCTCCTGGAAATCGGGGATCGAGCGCTTGATCGGGCGCAGCACCGCGCAGAGGCCGCCGAGGGACTTGAAGAGGTTGACGCGAAGCCGTGAGCCATCGCCCGAGCTCCAGCCGATGTCTTTTTCGAGATCGGTGGCGGGGTCCGCGCCGACGTCCTGCCAGAACGAGACCATTTCCTCATGATCGAGCGGATGGTTTTCGAAAGGGATGATCTCGCCGTTGATGCGGACCCGTGGTGGGTGGCCTTCGGAGAGGATCAGATCGGTCGCGCCTTCGGTGAAGGCGCTGCGGACATAATCATGGATGGTCGGCATTGGATGAAACGTGGAGGGTTTGTAGGCCTGTGGGAATCCCGAATTGATGGCTTCGCAGACTCTTTACAATCGGGCCTCGTGGGCTTGACCGGTTTGGCGGGTTGTTGTTCATTTGCGCAGCAACATGTCGCCGCCTGAAACGAAGCCACTCCTGATGACGCCGCACGAGGCGTTGAAGCGGTATTTCGGATTCTCCTGTTTCCTGGATGGTCAGGAATCGGTGGTGCAGGACATTCTAACAGGACGCGACGGTCTGGTGGTGATGCCGACTGGTGGGGGAAAATCCCTGTGCTATCAGCTTCCCGCGCTGTGCTTCGGTGGCGTGACGCTGGTCATTTCCCCGCTGATCGCGCTGATGAAGGATCAGGTCGATGCCCTGGTGGCGAGGGGCATTCCGGCGACGATGATCAACTCCACCGTGCCGTGGGAAGAGCAGCGCGAGCGGCTGGACGGCATGCGCGAGGGCCGGTGGAAGCTGGTCTATGTGGCTCCGGAGCGATTTCGGGCGGAGAGCTTCCTCAATGCCCTGCGCGGGGTGAACGTCTCGCTTTTCGCGGTGGACGAGGCGCACTGCCTCAGCCAGTGGGGCCATGATTTCCGGCCGGACTATCTCCGGCTCGGCAAGGCGCTGGAGAAGATCGGTCGACCGCAGTGCGTGGCGATGACCGCGACGGCGACTCCGATCGTGCGCGACGACATCATCACGGTGCTGAACCTGCGCGGACCTTTCGAGCGGGTCAGTGGCTTCTCCAGGCCGAACCTTTCACTGGGCATCACGCCGGTGGAAAAGGCCGTGCAGAAGGACGATCGGATGCGGGCGGTGATCGCGGCGCACAAGACCGGGATCGTCTATTGCGCGACGCGGAAGAAGGTCGAGGCCGTGTCCGAAACCCTGGCGAGCTGGGGGATCAAGTGCGTGGCCTATCACGGCGGACTCAGCGATGTCGAACGCAGCCGGGTGCAGGACAAGTTCATCCAGAAGAAGGCGGACGTGGCGGTGGCGACGAATGCCTTCGGCATGGGGATCGACCGCTCGGACGTGCGCTTCGTGGTCCACTACGAGGTGCCGGGCAGTGTGGAAGCCTACTATCAGGAGGCGGGCCGTGCGGGTCGCGACGGCGAAAGCGCGGTCTGCGAGCTGCTGTTCAACTACGCCGACACCCGCACCCAGGAGTTCTTCATCGAGGGGGCAAATCCCACCCCCACGATCATCCGCGGCATTTACCAGTATCTGCTCAACCAGGCGGACAAGGACTACGAGATCCATCGTACTTTGGACGAGATCGCCGAAGGGGCGGACGTGAAGAACTCGATGTCGGTCGGCAGTGCGATCGGGGTGCTCGCAAGGGGCGGATACGTGGAGCGCTTTGATGTGCCGGGGCGGCGGACGAGGGGCACGCGTTTGCTGAAGCCCGATGTGCTGGCGCGGGGGCTGCAACTCGACGAGCGGGCGATCGAGGAAAAGGACCGTCGCGATCGGGACAAGCTCAAGGCGATGGTGGAGATGTGCTACTCGCGCACCTGCCGACAGCAGTGGATCCTGGCGTACTTCGGCGAGGACGATGCGCAGACCTGCGGAAACTGCGATGTCTGTCGCGATGGCGGGGCGGGTGAAATGCGAGCACCGACCGAGGAGGAGGACATGGTGGTCCGCAAGATGCTCAGCGGTGTGGCGCGGATGTCGCGTCGCACGGCGGACGGCTGGGAAGGCCGGTACGGTCGGGGCCGGATCGTGCAGATGATTTCCGGCAGTCGCTCACAGGAAATCCTCTCGGCGGGGCTCGACAAGCTTTCGACTTACGGGCTGCTGAAGGATCGAGGCACGGGTTATCTCAATGCGCTGCTGCGCTCGCTTTCCGAGGCGGGTCTGGTGATCACGCAGCCCGGCGAGTTTCCGGTGGTGACGCTGTCGCCGCTGGGGGACAAGGTCATGCGCGGCGAGAAGCCCTATCGACTGGTCTGGCCGGATCCCGAGGCAGGTCGTCCGGAGGTGGGGCTGAAGGATCGGGGATTCGATGGCGGCCTCTACACGATGCTGCGGGATCTGCGGTCGAAGATCGCGAAGGAGGAGGAGGTGCCGCCGTATGTGGTGTTTTCCAACAAGACGCTGGAGGAGTTGGTCCGTTACCAGCCGGCGAGCCGTGAGGAGGCGTTGAAGCTCGCCGGGGTGGGCATGGTGAAGGCCCAGCGCTATCTCGAGCCGTTCCTGGATGCGATCAAGACCTGGAAACGCAGCCGCTGATCACTCTTCGACGACGATGCTGGGGCGCGGTGCGGTGGCGGATTCCTCCGCTTTTGCTGCGGGCTGGGCGGAGGCGGGAGTTGCAGTGGCGGCCTCATCTCGGGCTTGGGCTGGCTGGGATGTCGCGGTGGGGATCGCACCTCCGGACTCAGGCGTGGTAGCCGCAGGTGGAGACGGCAGCTTGTTGGACATCGACCCGCCAAGCCGCTTTTCCAAATAGGCATAGCCGGTGAACGCTGCGTAGATGAGCCCGACGGTGAGAAGAAGGCATAGAATGGTCGGAACCATGTTGCTGGAGCTTCCCCTCCCCTTTCCTGCTGAGGCATGAGAGGACACCCGTTCGAGCGGAGACTCGATCATCGAAAGCACATCCTGAGGGGCGATGAAGCTGGCGGGCTCGAAAAAATCCAGCCAGGGCGTGGGATCGACCCCGAGAAACTCCGCATACTGAGAGAGGTAGCTCTTCGCATAGGTCGGGCTGGAGAAGACGGTGTAGTCGTCCTTTTCGAGCGCCTCGACGATGCTGCGGGGAAACTTCGTGCGCTGCACCACATCGGTCACACTCCATCCGGCGCGATCACGCGCCGCACGCAGGCTGATGCCGGGCTGATTTGAAATCTCCATCGATTCGCGATACGAGTTTAAGGGATCGGCATCGTCGGCGCAAGCTCGCGGCCCTTGTTTGCGGTTTGACTCCGCCCCCTCGCCGCGCCGATAGTCCCCGCGATGGCGACTGACAAACACGTGCTTTTTGTCTGCACGGGAAACACCTGCCGGAGTCCGATGGCCGAGGCGCTTTTCCGTCAGGCGGTGGCGGATCGTTCCGACTTCGAGGTGAGTTCAGCCGGAGTCGCGGCGAGTCGCGGCACTGCGGCCAGCCGCGAGACCTTGACGGTTTTGAAAAAACGCGGAGCGGCCCTGACGGGATTCGGCAGCCGCCGTGTGGCGAAGGAGCTTCTGAAAAAGGCCACCCACGTCTTCGCCATGACCCGGGGACATCTCCAGGTCCTGGAGTCAATGTTTCCGGAGTACAGCGACAAGTTTTACTTGGCCTGCGAGTTCGTGGATCTCCCGGGCGAGGGCATCGGGGCCGATGTGCCCGACCCCATCGGCATGGGCAGCCGGGCCTACGAGGAGGTTGCGGAGGTGCTGGATCTCGCAATCCCGAAGATCATCGCCTACATCGACAGCACGTCGAAAAACGCTTAGATCATCCCGAGCTTCATCTTGCCCTCTTCGGAAATCATTTCCTGATTCCAGGCGGGATCCCAGACCAGATCGACCCGTGCGTCGTCCACGCCCTCGATGGTCATGATCTTCGACTGGGCATCGGCCGCGATGACGGGTCCCATGCCGCAACCGGGGGCGGTAAGGGTCATTTTCACGGCGACGGTTTTCTTGCCGTCGGCCTCCTCGATCGCGCAGTCATAGACGAGTCCGAGGTTGACGATATCGACCGGGATTTCCGGATCGTAAACAGCTTTCAACTGGGCCCAGACCTGCTCCTCGAGCGGGGCGTCCTTGAGCCGCGTGACTTCCGCCTGCTTCTTTTCCTCCTCCTCCGGGTCCACCCCGAGGGCGGCGGAGTCCTTGGCGGAAATGCGGGCGAGTCCCTGGGTGGTGGCGACCGTGAAAGTGCCGCCGAGGCGCTGGGTGATGAAGACCTCGGTCCCGGCGGGCAGCGTGATGGCATCGCCGCTGGGGATCTGGACGGCGTGGACTTCGCGCTCGAGAATGATCTTGTCGTGCATGGACGGAGTAGAAAGCAGCATGGGCCTGCGGGCAAGGGATGAGTTTTTTCAGAAATTTTCAGATTTTGTGATCCAATTGAGCGCACATGTCGGATCAGCATTGGCTAAAACCGGATAACCGTGCCCGTGTCTCTCTTTCGATCCATGTCAACCACCTCCCTGAATTCTGTTCAGGCGTCTCCCCCGGGGCTGGTTGGCGATCGGGAGGGAGACGCGGTGCGCCTGATTGTCCGGATGGCAAAGAGCGATGACTCGGCCCTCAACGAGCTTCACGGGCTCTGGGGTCCCACCCTGTTGGGAGTGGCCTGCCGGATGCTGGGAGACCGGCATGAGGCGGAAGAAGTCCTGCAGGATGCCTTCGTGCGGATCTGGCATCGATCCGCCGACTACGACCCGGCTCAATCTCCCCCTTTCGTCTGGGCCTTCGCCGTGTTGCGCGGGCTGTGCATCGACCGCTTGCGCTACCGTCATCGGGAAAAGCGTGACTCGTCGCGGGTGGTGCCGATCCATCTGCACGCGCCACCGGAGCGGTCGGAGGCCCCCCGGATCATGGCCGTCGATGACTGGCAGCAGGTCCGCTCCGCGCTGAAGAAGCTCGACCCCGATGAGCGCAGTTGCCTGGAGCTGGCAGTTTTCCTGGAGTACACGCATTCGGAAATCTCCGAGCGGCTCGGCACGCCGCTGGGCACGGTGAAGAACCGCCTCAGACGCGCCTTGGAAAAGGTGCGCAACCATTTGTCCCGTCATGAATTCTGATCCCCACGAAAACGCCGCCTGGCGGGCCTTTGGAATGCTCGATGCCGATGAGGCGGCAGCATTCGACGAGGCTGCGCGCCAGGATCCTGAACTCAGGAAGGCGGTCGATGAAATCCATGAGCTCACCACGGCTCTGGCCCTTGTTTCTTCGGTGCCGGTGAAGCCTCGTGCGGGGGAACTCGACCGACTTCGGGCGCGGCTTGGATTTCCCGTCCGTCAACGTTCCCATTGGTTTGCCTGGTCCGGCTGGGCGGCTGCGGCGGTCCTTGCCCTGGCACTCACCCTGCCGAAGTTTTCAAAAAAGGATCCAGGCGGGCCGGTGGTCGGGCCTCCCCGGATTCCTTCAGAACCGCGAGTCCAGGTCGTTTCGCCAGGAGTCCCAAAAGTCGAAACGGGCGAGCCTCATGCAAACAGCGGTCACGCAGTCGACCTGAATGCCACCGCTGTCCTTGAAAACGCCGCGCCGGGTCGGATCGAGACCAAGCGACTGATTCAGGAAATCGAGGTGCTGCGCGGGCAGCTTGCCAGAATCCAGAAACGGGATCGCGAGCGGTTCTCACCGGTGCCTGGAGTCGCCTGGCCGATCGTGATGACCATGCGTCCTCCCGGGTTCCCCGTGGAAGGGGATCTGGCGGCCAATTCGCTCAACACCGTGCTGGGGGATGCCCTGGCTGGACGCGAGCCTCTCGCCAGCGGTCGGCTCATGAGCAATGTCGGCGAGCCAACCGAGACCCAGGACTCCCCTGTCATCGCCCCGCCCGAGCCTTTCGCTCCAGCCCCCGCTCCCACACCCACTCCCACAGCCATTCCCATCTATGATTCCGCCCGCGATGCCGGGACCTTGGTGGTGGGAAATCTGCCGCAGCTCGAAGTGAACGAGTCCTACAATCTCTGGGTGCGGACCAGCGATGCGGCCAATCCCATCTACGTTGGCCGTCTTCCCCAGACCGTGGCCGACGGGGCGGATGCGCTCGATTTCAGTCTCGGATCCACGGGGATCGTGCCATCCGGTTTCCTGCTCACCCGGGATGCCGACAGCGCCCCGGTGGCTCCGGGGACCAGCAATACGATCCTTCAGGGCCCCTGAGCCTCACCAGGTGGTGTTGATCGAGAAGTGAAGCCGGGGATTCGCCTCGTCGGCGTCCGGGTTGTCGATCGGAATGCCGAGGTCCGCCTTCGCCGTGAGATGATCATCGAGTCGCCAGCGGAATCCGACGCCGACCGCTGCGAGCTGGCTGCCTTCGTTGCCCTGATGGCTGTCGAGAAATCCCGCATCAAGGAAGGAAACCGCCTGGAGATCGCCGGCGATGCGGGAACGCCAGGTCGGCGATTGCCACTCGAGAGTTATGATCAGCCCGTTGTCGGCAAAGCCCTTCGTTTCATCGAAGCCGCGGACCCGGGTCGCTCCGGACGAGGCGAACTGGTCGGACGGGAGCAGGCCGGAATCACTCCACTGGGCTTTCATTTTGCCTAACAGAAGGCCCGCATCGCCGAGCTTCCACGTTCGTTCCGCCTCCAACTGGGCGACCAGCGATTCAGCGCCTGTGCCACCGAGGGCGATGAAATCCTGATCCTCGGAACCAAAGATTCCGTTGCCAGGACTGAAGTGCAGGGAAGCATCGAGCCGGGTGCTGCCGAAGCGATCGGTCGAGCGACCTTTCCAGCCGCTTGAGACTTGGAAAAAGCGGACTCCTTGCCCGGCTCCGGAGGGAAACTCGTAGTGTTGGTCGCGAAGCTCCATGCCCGTCCGCCACTCGTGGGAAATGCCGTTCCAGCGGGGAAGCGGCACCCGGTAGTCGAGGGCGAAGCGCGAGAACTGACCGCTTTGGTCGATGAGTCCCGCTGTCTGCGAATCGACTTCCGAGTAGCCTGCGGAAAACTGGAGCAGCGTCCTGTTAGGCAGTGGCATCTCGTAGCTGCCACTGATCCCCTGGAGCCTTTCCACGTCGAGCGCGGAGGTGATCTGGGTGGTCAGGCGGTGATCCAGTCCGAAGACATTGCCATATTGAAATCCTGCGAACAAGCGCTCATCGCCGAGGCGGTCGCTGAGCTGGTTGTCGATCCCGGCATAGAAGCGCCAGGCTTTTGGCGAACGCAGCCTGAGGGTGAGATCGAGGGCGTCCGGCGTGTTGCCATCGGCATAGGAAATCGAGGCCCTTCGCAGCGGGTTCTCATTCAGCCATTCCAGGTCGTCGAGGATGGTTCCTTCGTTGAGGGCCTGGCCGGGTTGGGTCCTGAAGGCGTTCACCGCAAACTTGAGACCGAAGGCGGGTCGGCCGGAAAGCAGGATCTGTCCCGCATGCGCCTCGCAAAGCCGCACCGCCACGATGCCGGAGGTGATTTCCTGATCCGGAAACGTGGCATGCATGAAAGGTCGGCCGCATGACTTCATGGCGGCTTCCAGCCTGGTGCCCAAGGCCCCCAGCGAGCGGAGGGAAACCGCCTGTCCGATGGAGTCACCCACCGCTTCGCGCAGGGCCTTCGACTCATCGTCTGAAAAGCCATCGATCTTGATGCCGACTTGTCCCTGACTCTGGAGCTTGAGGGCCGCATTTCCGTCTGCGGCGATCACGAGTCCGCTCAGTTTGGCGAGCAGAACCTGGTCCTCCGTGGCCTTCACGGCCCCATCGGTGGATCGCTCGGCAGGCGTTGGCTTCTCACTCGGTCGAGCTTCAGGCGGGGCTGCCTGATTGGCTTCATCGGCTCCGGTCCCCGACGCGGAGAGAGTGGAGAGCAGGGCCAATGTGCCGAAGACTGGCAGGGTTCTCATGATGGCGGTGGGATGCAAAAAGGCCGCCGGAGTCGATCCGGCGGCCTTCGTTGGCTGAACTTTTAGTTGGAATCAATGGCGCAGGAAAACGCGGGCACCCTTCACCAAAGCGACCGGACCCTTTTTCTCACGCACAATCGGAGCCACTGGAGCAACAGTCTTGGCTTCGGCGGCCGTGGCAGTGTCATCCTTGCCTGCGTCGCCCTTGGCGATCGGGCTGTCGGCAGGGCCCGTTGGCTGCGGCCCGCCACCGGACATGTTGTAGAAAATGACATTAATGACATCCGGGTCAACACCCTCGCCATCCTCAAGGTCGCGCTTCACCCAATCGATCGGCACTTCGCCACCGTCTTCCACCACGACTTCCTCGTCGGTGACTTTCTCCCCGGTGCCATTTTCATCGATCACCGTTTCGTCGATGACTTCCACTTCATCCTCGACTGCTGGCTCGACGATGACTTCCTCGGAGTTGTGCTCGATCACGGGGGGGCCAAGGAAAATGCAGATTTCAGGAGCAGGCGCGTCGGCGATCTCGATCTGAGGGGGGGGACAAGCGATCAAGACCTGAGCCGCGCTCAAGCCGGCGACGACACCGGAAATGGCAAGTTTGGATGAGAATTTCATGGGTGCTTTGATTGGGCTTCCTGAACAATCCGTCGAACGGGTCCGGATTGGATCACCTTTTCGGAAAACAAAATCATGAAATCCCCGAAATCCCACCGCCACCGGGATTGCGGGTGACAGACCTTGGCCTGCGGGCTACGTTGATTTTCGAATCAATGCTGACATTCGTCCGAGACCACTGGCCTGACGGGATCGAAATCCTGATCCTGGCGATCGGTGTGTACCAGATCTACCGGGCCTTTCGCGCCACCCGTGGTGCACAGATTCTGGTGGGCCTTGGCGTGATCCTCGTGGCGTTCACCCTGCTTTCGCAGCTCTTCAAGTTCGAGGTCATCGGATGGATCATCACCCGCGCCGCCGCCCTGCTGGCCTTCGCGTTGGTTGTGATTTTCCAGCCCGAGTTGAGAAACGCCCTCGCGCGCCTCGGAGGCAGCCGGCTGTTCTCCTTTTCCAGCACCCGCAAGCTCGCCTTTCTTGAGCGCTTCGCGGATACCGTGATCGTGCTTTCCAAGAAGCGCATCGGAGCGCTTTTCGCCATCCAGCGGGGGATCAGCCTCAAGCCACACCTCGAAACCGGTGTGGTGCTCGATGCCCAGTTCACGCCCGAACTTTCCATGAGCGTGTTCTGGCCGAAAAGCCCACTGCATGACGGCGGCATGATCATCGCCGATGACCGGGTGGCCGGTGCCGGCTGCGTCTTCCCCGTCAGCCAACGCGAGCTCCGTGACCGGTCGCTGGGTCTCCGCCATCGCGCCGCCATCGGCCTGACCGAGGAGTCCGATGCCGTCGTCGTCGTGGTCAGCGAGGAGACCGGCAGCATCTCGATCTGCATCGACGGTGCCCTCCAGCGGAACCTCAGCGAAAAGCAGTTCCGCGAAACCCTTGCCAAGATCTTCATCCCCACCACCGCGCCTTCCGATGAGACTGAAACTGACGAAAAACTGGGTCGCGAAGATCCTGTCGCTCCTGCTCGCGACCGCGATCTGGTTTCTGATTAAGGGCTACCTCAAGGACCCAATGGATCCGAACGATCCCGACTACATCCCGAAGGCGGTTCCCGTGAAGGAGGACAGGTGATCAGGGATGCAGGCCGATGTGGTCGATGAGGCGCACCTCGCCATAGAATCCGGCCAGCGCCAGCACAGCGGGACGCTGGATCGTGGCAACCGGCTGCAGCGTTTCGGCATCGACCACTTCGAGGTAATCGACCCTGAAAAACGGCGAGGCTGTTAGATGGCGGCGTGCGGTTTCAACGAAGGTCGCCGCAGAGCGCTCGCCATAAGGCAGCAGGTCACGAGCGGCCATCAGCGCTTGGCGCAGCCGCGGGGCATCGATGCGGTGCTCAGGAAGCAGCCGGACATTTCGCGACGACATCGCCAGGCCATCGGATTCGCGGATCGTCGGGTGACCGATGATGTCGATCGGCACGTTGAGGTCGCGCACCATCCGACGGATGATCGCGAGTTGCTGGAAGTCCTTTTCCCCGAACACCGCCGCCGCCGCGTGGGATAGCAGGAAAAGTTTCAGCACCACCGTGCAGACCCCGTCAAAATGTCCGGGCCGCGTGGCTCCGCAGAGATGCTTGGAAAGCAGCGACTCGGTGATCGTGATTGATCGATCGGCGGCATACATCGCGCCATCCTTCGGGACCAGGACCAGATCCGCGCCTTCCTTTTCACAAGCCGCGAGGTCGGTCTTCAGAGGCTTCGGATAGGCGGCGAGGTCGCCCGGTCGGTCAAACTGGATCGGGTTCACGAAAATCGACACCGCCACCGTGCCCTCCCCTCCCGCGACCTCCCGGGCGCGGCGGATCAGCGCGAGGTGGCCCTCATGGAGCGCTCCCATTGTCGGCACCAGAACCACCCTCCCTGCCGAGCGGCAGGTCTGCTGGAACTCGGCGGGATCTTCGATCACTTGCATGGCTGTCGGATGCCATTCCCATTGACGCTTCGCGAGAAAAATTCCGAAATGAGAGGGAGGGAAACAAATGGAGATTCCGGACAAAACCATGTACCCTGCTGGGCCCCAGCCGCATGCCGACGCGGGTGAGATTCAATTGCGATCGGGCAGAAAGGCGTTCTTCCGAAAATGGGTTATACGCCCTTTCTGGATCATGCTGGTGACGGCTCTGCTTTTGGGGGGCGTGGCCTGTCTTCCCGGAAAGGTGGAAGGGATCTATCGTGGGGGTCAATGCATGTGCGGTGGGCGGATCTATCTGCGGATGGAAGAGGGAAACATGGTGATGTATTTCGAAGATCATCCTCCGGGTCAGTGGGTTGGCCGCTATGAAATTGCTCCCGACGGAAGTGTTTCCACGTTCATGTTTTCCGCGAAGGAGGGAGAAATCGAGAAGAAGGAGCCGGGCCTTCAGGTGGGGCATCTCTTCTTCATGCGCTCCATCAATCCCCAAGGAGAAACCGAAGGCTGGGACTTCAAGTGGCCATTCCTCGGGCACCCAAAGGTGGTGGAAGAGCAGGAGATCGAAATGCAGTTCATGCGGGAGGACCGGTCGATGGTGAGCAAAATCTATTCCCCGCAGTTCGAGTTCCTTCGCGAGGAGATCAAGCCACCAAGGAAAAGGAACTGAGGCTCGTAGAAAAAGCCTGACGAGGAGAACAGAACCGCAGATGGACAGGTGGCCTGTTCACTTGGATCTCCAGCAAACCCGACGAGGTGACACAAAAATGGCCCGAAGGGGCTTCACGCACACCTCCGGGCCATTTCGAAAACAACTCAGACTCAGATACCAGGACGGTTGCGGATGCCGCCGCCACCGCCGGTGCTGAGGAAACGATAGTAAACCTCAAGCATCAGCGAGCAGAGGGAAGTCCGGTAAACCTTGGCATCCGCACTTTCTCCCACGTAGGAGGCACCGACGGCCACGATTTTCTTGCCGCCACCGGGGCTCTTCCACGAACCATCTCCATTCTGGTTCTTGAGAAGCTGGTCGCGATACATGGCGTTGTAGAAGGTCCAGTCGCCTCCGCCGCTCTGCATCATCGCCTGGGATTCGTAGTAGTGGCCGTAGAGGTCGGCATGCTCGCTGTTGTAGTTGAACTTGCTGTTGCCCACGATGTACTTCGCGGCCTTGCGAACCTCGGACCGGGCTCCCTTGCCCCACATCTGGTTGCACAGCATGCCAACGCCGGTGAGCGTGAAATAGTCAACCTCGCCCGCCGGATTCGGGCCGGTGTAGCCGTAGCCGCCGTTGTCGTTCTGGCACTTGTTGATGTAGCTCAGGGCCTGGTCGATCGTGCCCCTCATGCCGTTGAATTTCAGACCTGAATGCTCGCAGGCTTTCAATGCCTGGACCTGCCAACCGGTGACCGAGACATCGACGTGGCCATCCGAACGATCATAGGAGTAAGCCCAGCCGCCATTGGAATTCTGGTTGTCGATGATGTACTGACCAGCCCTCTGGGTCATGTCCATCAGCGATGGGATGTCAACCTTGAGGTCCTTGCAGAAGGTGGCAGCCTCACCAAGAGCGTAGGTGGCGATGGCGTGCTCGTAGCACCAGGATTTCTCGGTGTAGTTGTTGGCCAGACGCCCGTCATTCTGGAGGGCGACATTGACCAGATAGACAATGCCTTTGGTGCAGGAATCACCGAACTCCTCGGAGACGGGAGTTTCGCAGTGGCCGAAGTAGGCCAGCAGGGCGAGGCCGGTCATGGCGACCTTTTTGTTACCGCCCCAGGAGCCGTCTGAATTCTGGTTTGCCTTCAGCCAGCGCAGGCCCTTCGCCACGGCTTCCTCGCACTCAGGAGTACCTCCGTTGTCCTTGAGACGCTGAAGGCGGTCTTCCTTGGAGCAGCGCTTCCGCATCCCCTCCGGGATGAGACCGAACATCTTGCCGGCACCACCGCCGCCGAAGCCGAAGCCCTTGCCGTTGCCTTTGCCACCACCGCTGCCGTTGCCGAAGCCGCTGCCGTTGCCAGCGCCACCGAGACCGCCGGACATGCCGCCGCCGGTGATGGAGCTGAGGGTGGACATTTCCCCGAAGCTGTCACCAGGATCCGGAATGGCGAAGTTCGAAGTAGCCCCTTCCGCGAAAACGCGCTTCACGTTGCTGCTGGGAGTGACCTGGGCGGCCTTCTTCTTCTTGACATCATACTCCATGCCGCGCTCTCCGCCGCCGCCGCCACCACCGCCCGGGGGCATGAAATCGACGGTTTTCTCTTCCGGCTGAATGTATTTGAAGATGATGAATACACCGGCGATGAGGAGGATCACGTGGATCAGGATCGCGATCGTGAGCGAACCGCCCCCGATCTTGGCCCAGAAGCCGACTTTCTTCTTCTGGAGAGGCTGAACGTGCACCTCCTGGTATTCGTATTGTGGTTCTAGATTCGGGTCCATGATTGACTGGTGTTGGACTTGAAACGTGGAAGGGCGGAAACTTCTTAGAAGTCGTTTGCCTGAAAAGTGATGTTGGTGATGTTTGCCAGGCTCAGGGTGTCCAGCACGTCCATGACGCGCTGATACTTGCCTAGCTCGCTGGCATCGATGGTCACCATCAGCGGCTTGCTGGTGGCGAGGTTGCTCTGCTTGAGCTGCTCAAGATTGCCGGCCAATTCTGGAAGGCTGCGGCTTTCGGGTGAATCGAGAAGATCACCGTTCAGAAGGACCTGGCCGTCGTCTTCGATGCGGATGACAACCTCATCCTGAAAGCCCTTGATGATACCGGGTTCAGGAGGTCCTCCGGGGAGCTGGGCGTAATTGAATTTCTCCACCTGCGCATCCCCTGCCATGACCATGAAATAAAGCAGGATCACGAACACGACATCGATCATCGGAGCAATCTGGAACCCCAGATTGACCTCGGCCGAGCGGACTTTGCGGGAGCTGTGCTTTTTCATGGTGGCGGGATGTGGAGGTGGAGGAAAACTCAATCGGGCGAACCAGCCTGGAAGGTGACGTTGGAGATCTTGGCGCGGGTGAGCGCATCCAGCACCTCAATGACACGCTGATACTTGGCGAGTTCGTTGGCGTAGATGGTCACCAGGACGGTGGACTTGCTGGCATCGCTGCTTTCGCGGAGCTGGTTGAGGCTTCCCGCCAATTCTGGAAGCTTCGCGTTCTCCGGCGAATCGAGCGGATCATCATTCAGATAGACCTGACCGTCGTCCTCGATCCGGATCGCGATCTCATCCGGGAGATTCACCGGCTGATCGGTCGATTCGGTCGTGCCCGGCAACTTGGTGTTGTGGGCATTCTCGATCTGGATGTCACCGGCCATGACCATGAAATAGAGCAGGATGACGAAGACCACGTCGATCATCGGCGCGATCTGGAATCCCAGATTGACTTCGGAAGACTGCTTCCGTTTGTGGCTGCGTTTCTTCATGGTCGGTTACTTGTTGGAAGCCGCGAAGGAGATGTCGTCGATGCCCGCCATGCCGATGAAGTTCATGATGCGCTGGATCTCGCCGGCCGGAACATTTCCGTCCGCGCGAACCACCACCCGGAGCTTTTTGTCCGCCTTCTTCTTCTCCTGAAGGAAAGGAAGAACGTCGTCCCAGTTCTGCTTGATGTCATCGTCGATGACCAGCACGCCCTTGTTGGTGTCCTTGTCCCAGCGCAGGTTCACGGCGAACTCGTGCTTGGCCATGTCCTTGTCCCGCTCCTTGGCGTTGGGCGAGACCGGCAGCGTGAGCTTCTTGTCCACTTTCAACACCTCGGCGGATGTAATCATCACGAAGAACACCAGCAGCACCAGAAGCACGTCGATCATCGGCGCGATCTGGAATTCAGGTTCCCCGTCTCCTCCTCCTCCTCCTCCGGCCATGGTGGTCGTTGATTGGGTTTGAATGCGGATCTCAGGCCACTATCTCAGCCCTGTGGGGCTTCGATCCAGTTCGGAAGGGCGGCGTAGGTCTCTTCCTGACCGACGTCCGCGTTCTGAAGATACTCGTAAGGGGCATTGCGGAACAAGCGCTCCGACTCCTCCTGAAGGTGATGGATGGCTCCCTGAAGCTTGTTGCGCAGGAAGTAGAACGCTCCGAAGGCAGGAATGGCGACGAGCAATCCGGTGGCCGTGGCGACAAGCACCTCACCGATGTGACCGGCCAATTCGCCGACACCGCCGGAGAGACCTGCCTGACCGAGGGAGGCGAAGGCCCCCTTCATGCCGCCGACGGTTCCGAGCAGTCCGACCATCGGGGCGCAGACCCCGATAACCGAAAGGTAGTTGATGCGGGTTTGAAGGGTGCTGTTGATCTTATCAACGGTCGAATACAGGGCTTCCTCAGTGGCGTCCTTGCCGTAGCCGATGGAACCGAGGGCGGAGCGGACCACTTCGCAGAAGGGGCTGATCCCGGCCTTCATCGCCTGATACGCGCTGACATAGTCACCGGAGCGGAACGAGGTCTGAGCGACGAGGACGTCCTGCTCGGGCGTCATGCGCTTCGCACCGGTGCGCAGAGAGATGTCGATGATCAGCCAGACCATGGCGATCGAACAAAGGAGGAGGATGTGCATGACCCAGCCGCCTTCAGAGTAAACGGAAAGGAGGTTCTTCGTCTTCACGGTGCCACCATTGGCAGCTCCTTCGGCAAAGGCGGTCATCGGCAGCATGAGTGCGGCGTAGATGGCCGCTTGGATGGTCTTTTTCATTTCGTAGGTTATTGAGAAGTTGGAGAACGATGTGGAGGAATTACTTGAGGCTGTCGAGACGGCGTTTCGCCTCATCGGCCAAAACCGTGCCCGGGGCATTGCGGCTGGCGGAATTCACGAGTGCAAGCGCTTCTTCGCGCCGGGTCAAGCCACTGAGGATGTCGGCCGCATTCAATTCGGCGGCGGCATTGAGAACAATGCCTCCAGTCGGGTAAACGCCAGTGACCGTGAGGAAGGTTTCAAGTGCTTCCGCGTTGCGGTTCGAGTCCTTGTGGGCCTTTGCGATGAAAAAGGTCGCATAGGCCGCGACCGCAGCCGGCTGGTCGTCGTTCGTGAGATCCTTGAGGGCGGCGATCTTCTCATCCGGCTTGGTGGAGGGAGGCAGGCTCAAGGTCTTGCCCAGCAGCACAAAGGGATCAACCCCCTGGGCCGGAGTCGCCTCGGTGATGTCGCGTCCAATGGCCTCCGCCTTCGGGTCCTTGCCATCGAGAGCGTATGCGATCAGGGCGGCCCTGGCGGCCTCGACCCAGAAGTTTCCAGGGATCTTGGCGGAAGGGCGGTGCAAGGCGAGGACCGGTTCGATCAGCTTGATGGCTTCGTCCGGTTTTCCACTCAGCATCAGGGCGATGCCCTGGCTGACGGCTGCCGGACGTTCACCGTAGATATGATCGGCGGATGCCATTGGAAACGCCTGTCCGGCCGTAAAGCCCTCGGCCTCTCCGGAAATCACGAGGTTGTCGCCCTGGATGGTGATCGCGGCGAGTGGCACCATCTGGCCATTCCGGAACACAACCTGAGGGCCATCCGCCATCGCGGGCAGGGAAAGGGCACAGACCAGACCGGTGAGGAGAATCGAGCGCATGGGAAAAGAAAATGGCTTCATGGGGCCGGAGGTCACTTGTTGAGTTCCTTCTCGGCATCCTTGCGCCGAGCGGTGTTTTTGAGTTTGGGTTCGTTCAGGAGGAATTCGAGGATCTTCTTCGCATTCTCGTCGTCGCGAAGATCGAGGGCCGTCTTGTGTTCCTGCCACAGGGCCTCCGCATAGACTTCGGGTGCCGCCTTGTAGGCACCCTGGACCCGCTGATAGACCGCACGGGCCTGCTTGAGGAGGTCACGGCTGGCGTCGATTCCTTGGGCCTTGGCAGCCTGGCGACGGAGGCTGAGAGCCTTGAGGAGGTAGGCCTTGCCGGCACCCTCGCCTCTGAAGGACTTGTCTCCGATCATGTTGTCGGCCAGCTTCTCGGCATTCTCAAACTCCCCGAGCTCGACCATGGCTTCGAGCTTGCCGAGATTCGCCTCCTTGAAGCGGGACATGCCGGGAATGGTTTCGATGGCGTTGTTGAAGATCTTCAGCGCCTCGTCCGGCTTTTTGCGGGCAAGAGCGACCTGACCGAGCCCGACCGGACCGGAGTCGGAGAAGGAGGAGTCCGAGTAGCGATCCTTCAGTCGCTGGAACATGGCCTGGGCCTCATCGAGCTTGCCGTTCTTGAGCAGGATGTCGCCGACAACGGTCAGCAGCATCGGGCTCAGGGCAGCGGGATCAGTGGCATTGGTGGCGATGCCCTTGAGGTAGAGCTCGGACTTGTCATTCCGCTTCAGCGCCTGGGCCAGTCGGGCACGGGCATAATAGACACGGGCGTTGGTGGTGGCGTTCTGCTTGCCCTCGACGACCTTGTTGAGGAGTTCGACAAGCTGCTTGTCGATGGCGTCCACGTCGATGTTCGCCGGCTTGATGTTGCGGGGAACGAAGCTTTTCACCAGTTCGTCGATCAATTGCTCGACCAACTCGGAGGCCGGGTTGCCGATCTCGGCCTTGAGGGTGTCCGCGATAAGCTGCGTGGCCTCATTGACCTTGCCCATGCGGGCCATCGCCTTGCTGATCCAGCCGATGCTGGTCATCACGAGGTTGCTCTTGGGGAACTTCTTGACGAAGTCGCCGTGGAGTTCGGCGATCCCCGCCCAATCCTTGCGGCCCTGAAGGATGGTGGTGGCGGAGTCGAGGGCGTATTGGATCACGTCCTCCGGGCTTTCGGTGTAGATGGCCTTCTTGAAGGCATCAAACGCGATGGCTTCCGGGTCCACGCCCTTGGCGGGATCGGCGGTCATCTTTTTGGCCGTGTCCGCGAGGAGGGTGAGCATCGACCCGGCGGCGAGGTCATCGGGATGGACCTGAAGGTAGGCATCGAGATCGCGCACGATCTTTTCCGGCTTCACGGTTTTGTCATTGGAGTCGATGAAGGCGAGTCGATACACCATGTCCCCGGCGTAGCGACCGTTCGGGAAGCGGCTGAGGTAGGCCTTGCAGCCCGTGAGCGCCTCCTTGTAGTTGTTGGTGAGGAAATAGGCCATCGCCACGTAGTAGGTGGCGGTCTCGACCATCTCGCTGTTCGGGAAGCTCTTGATGAACCCATTCAGGAGGGCCGCCGAGCCGGCGTGGTCGCCGGTCTGGAACTTGGCCACACCGAGGTAGAAATTGTAGCGGTCGAGCGTGGAGGACTTCGGGAAGCGCTTGATCAGATCGGCATACCAATCGGCAACCTTGGCCCAATCGCCTTTCTGGACGAGGATTTCGCCAACGAGGAGGGCGACCTGCTCCGCATTCTCCGCATCGGGGTACTTCCGGAGGTAGCGGGTGCCCAGGGTGAGGAGCTGCTCGGTGTTCTTGAGCGTGTTGAACAGCACCACTTCAGCAAAGGCTGCGGCCTTGGCGTCGGGGGCGTTCTCATACTTGAGCCGCATCGTGCGGAACACGGCGAGGGCCTCTTCATGACGATCAAGGTAGTAGAGACAACGACCACGGCGCATCAGAATGGCGGCATCGAGATCCGCCTTGCCTTCGATCGCAGCGAGGGCGGTTTCGGCCTGACCGATGGCAGCATCGATCATCGAGAGAAGCTCTCCGACGTTGGAGCGTTGTTCGATGCCTCTGCTGGCCTCGGCCGCCACCCGGGCCTTGAGGTTGGCGGAATCCTTGCGCATGGCCTCCAGGGAAGCCTGCTGGATCGAAAGAATTTCCTGACGAGGAGGAATCGAGCGATAGATGGCCAGGGCGGCATCATACTGCTGGGCTCCGACCAGTTCGTCGGCGCGGACAATCACCTGGTTGGCATACCAGGCCATCGAGTCACGGACCCCTTCCTGATTGAGAAGGCGATCCAGGTAGGCCACAAGGTCTTCAAGTTTTCCAGTGTCAGCCAGAAGTCCGATGACCTGCACGGCGGCTCCGGTCTGGGTGGGCGACTTGACATCCGAGCCCATCAGGCTGCGGAAAACCTTGAGGGCCTCCTCAGGCTTGTCGGTATCGATGTAAACCTGGCCGAGGTAGAGTCCGGCTTCCGAGCGGTATCTCGGATCGACCGAAGCCTTGGTGAGTGCGTCGATGGCCCGCTGCTTCTTGTCATCGCCATCCTGCTGCATGCAGGCGCGTCCCACGCCGAGGTAGCAGCGGCTGGCGTACTCGCCTTTGGGAAATTTCTTCAGGCAGTCGGTGAAGGCCTCTTCAGCCTGGGCGTTGTTTCCACCGAGCAAGTGGGCGAGACCGATGTTGAAGTAGAGCATCTCGAACGGAGCTCCCTGGCGGTTGCCAAGGGCCTTGATGAGTTCGTTCAGCTTCTCGACGACCTTGGTGTATTCCTTGGCTGTGAAAGCATCCTCAGCCTCTTTGAACAGGCGGTTCAGCGTGGCCGGGGACACGACTGAAACGGCAGGGGCGGCAGGTGCCGCAGGAGCACCCGGCGGCTTGTTGGGCTTGATGGGTGGTGGGGCCTGCGCTCCAGCGATGCCAGCCGATGCCACGACGAGGGAAGCACACAGGAGGTGCGCGTATTGCTTGGAATTTAGAGAGGCCATACAGAAAGACGTGATGGTTGTTTCATGACAGCGCAGCTTGTCAAGCTGAAGAGACGCCAAGGAAATTTACTCCAAGATGGGTAGAGGTCGAGGACGCTTTTGCGCGGAGATTTGGGTTTAGAAATCGAGGTCTCTCCCTCCGCTTACGAATTTCCAAATCGGTCCTTCGGCGTCGTAGGGTGGAGCGTTGTCGGACTTTGAAGGCTCCGGCTGGCTGCCGTCGAGCCGAAACAATGGCAGAACCGGAAGTCCGTCCGGTTTTTTTTCACCGCTCTTTCCCACCTCCTCGATCAGCAATGAGGCACAGAACAGCCCGCCGGGGATTTCGCTGATGAGAATCTCGATCGGATAGGATCTCCCAGCGACCGCCTCGAACTCGGGTCCCACCGCCAGGCCACCGATGTCGCCGTTCCAGTTTCGGGTGGTGTCGTACTGGAGCAGCGTGAGCGGCAGCTTCATAGGGAAATCCTTCAGCTTTTTCGCAAGATCCCGGTTGTCGGTGTCACCGCGCAGGACCGGCAGGATGCCGCTGAGTTGGATGCCCGTGGTGCCGGAAGTGTAGCCGTAGTCGAAGACATGGCGGTGGTTGAAACGAACCACGAGCACGTCGTCGCCCGCGCCCACGAAGCGGTAGCGCCCGGTCGCCGGAGGGCTGACCACGCCGCGATAGACGACCATCCAACGACTGGGCTGCACCTCCTTCTCGCATCCGAAAGCCGCCGGCGCGGCATCAGCCCCCATCTTGGGAATGTAGATCCGGTTCTGGCGGAGCGTTTGAGGGGCCTTGTAGAACTTGGAAAGAGAGCGCTCCTTCCACCCACGGTTGGTGAAATCGCGGATGACCTCCTTGACCTGCTCGTTGGAGAGGCCGGTGGGCTTGCGGTCGTCGGTCTGCTTGAAGTCGTAGAAGGTGCCAACCAGCGCATCGACTGTGGAATCGATCAGGCCGAAGGGATTGCCCTTCCCGCCGCCGCCGAAGCCTAGGCCCTTGCCGTCGCCTTTCCCGCCACCAGTGCCGTTTCCGAGACCATCGCCAGTGCCGGCACCACCGAAGCCGCCGGAAAGGCCACCGCCGCTGATGGAGCTGAGGGACGACATTTCCCCGAAGCTGTCGCCCGGGTCCGGAATCGAGAAATTCGAGACCGCTCCTTCGGCGAAAACCCGCTTCACGTTGCTGCTCGGAATGATCTGCGCGCGCTGCTTTTTCTTCACCTCGTGCTCAAGGCCTCGCTCGCTGCCACCGCCGCCACCCCCTCCGCCGGGAGGCATGAAATCAACGGTCTTCTCCGTCGGCTGGATGTATTGAAAAATGATGAAGGCCCCGGCGATGAGCAGGATGACATGAACGAGAATCGCGATGGTCAGCGATCCACCGCCGATCCTCGACCAAAAGCCAATCTTCCGCCGCCTGGGTTTTGATTCGGTTCCTTGATGGCCGATCTGCTGGAACTGTTCTTCTGCGGTATCCATGAAGTGTGAACGCAGGACGTCGGAGCATCTTAGGAGGTTCCCTGCCGACACCCGCACCCCGACCCGGATAAAACCCACTTTTTCGAACAGCTTCGGGTTTTAGGCATTGCCTGATAATCAGGAAGTGTTGCACATTTCGCCTAGGCGCGGCGGCATTTTCCATCAGGAGCATTCCCGGCCGTGTCCGCGGAATATTTTCCCAGCATCGAAGAGTCGTGTCGAAATCCCTCAAGGTCGTGATCGCATGTGGTGGCACGGGTGGCCACCTGTTTCCCGGAATCGCCGTGGCCGAGACCCTGCAGGCGCGTGGACATGTGCCGCTGCTGCTGATTTCCCAGAAGAAGGTCGATCGCGAGGCCTCGGCGAAGTACCGCGGGCTGAACTTCGAGGCGATCGAGGCAGTCGCGAAACCAAAGACCTTTTCACCGAAGATGCTGCCTTTCCTGTGGAAGCTCTGGAAAACCACGCGCCAGTGCAAACGGCTGTTGAAGCGGTTCGGAGCCGATGCCGTGCTTGGCATGGGCGGCTTCACTTCCCTGCCGCCAGTGCTGGCCGGACACCGGATGGGACTGAAGACCTTCGTGCATGATTCCAACGCGCGACCCGGCCGGGCGAACGTGCTGACCAGCCGCTTCTGCAACCGGGTATTCCTCGGCATGGAGGCGGCTCAGCCGTTCTTCCAGCAAAGCGAGATCGTCATCACCGGTACTCCGGTGCGCGATGAAATGGTCCACCTGCCCTCACGAGCGGAGGGCGCCGAGGCATTCCGGCTCGATCCGAAAAAGCCGGTTCTGCTGGTGATGGGCGGCAGCCAGGGCGCGAAACGCCTCAACGACCTCGCCGCCGAAAGCGCCGCCCTTTTTCCCGCTGACATCCAGATCCTCCACATCGCCGGCACCGCCGATCTCGAACGGGTGCAACAGACCGTGGGGAATCGCGACAACTACCGCGTCGTCGGATTCTGCGACAAGATGGCCCTGGCCTATGCCGCGTCCGATCTGATCATCGCCCGCTCCGGTGCCTCCAGCCTGACGGAAATCGCCCACGCCGGGCTGCCCTCGATCCTGGTCCCCTTCCCCTACGCCGCCGACGACCATCAGACGAAGAACGCCCTGGTCTTCAGCGAGGCAGGCGCGGCCGAATTGATTCAGGAACGCGACCTGGATGCGGCCAAACTCGCCCAACTCGCTTCCGGCATTTTGAACGACTTGCAAACCCACGGGCGCATGGCACAAGCCGCGCGCGCGCTCGATGTCCCGGACGCTTCCGTCCGGGTCTGCGACGCGATCGAAGCGACCCTTTCCTGACATGAACGTTCTCAGCCAGCGCCTGACCGACCGCAGCCAACCGCTGCACATCCACCTCATCGGCGTGGCCGGATCGGGCATGAGCGGGCTCGCCCTGCTGCTGCTGGGCATGGGCCACAAGGTCAGCGGGTCGGACCGCGTCACCACGGCGGAAACCGAGCGCATGCAGAAGGTCGGCCTGCAGTTTTCCTCGCCACACACCGCCGAGGCCGTGCGCGGGGCGGACCTGGTCGTTTTCTCGTCGGCGATCCGTCCCGAGAACCCAGCCTACGCCGCCGCTCAGGCCGCCGGGATCCAATTGCTGAAGCGGGCCCAATGCCTTGCCGCCATCCTTCACACCAAGAAGGGCATCATCATTTCCGGCACACACGGCAAGACGACCACCTCGTCGATGACCGCCCACATCCTGCGCGAGGCCCAGCTTTCCCCGAGCCACTACGTCGGGGCGGAAATCCCGATCCTCGGCGCGAATGCGAAGTGGTCCGAAGAGGGCGAGTTCATGGTCGCGGAAGGCGATGAAAGCGACGGCACGCTGGCCCTCTATCGACCCGAGCATGCCATCGTGCTGAACATCGAGGCCGAGCATCTCGATTTCTACCGCGATCTCGATCACATCCGCGAGGTGTTCTCGCAGATGATGTCGCAGACCACGGGACGCATCGTCTATTGCAAGGAGGACCCGGTCGCCGCCGAGCTTTGTGGTCCGCGTGAAAACTCGGTGTCGTATGGCTGGTCGGACGCCGACTACGTGGCCACCGATCTCCGCGAGCTGCGTGGTTCCAGCGCCTTCACCGTGCTTCGTCGCGGCGAGGTGCTTGGCGACATCGAACTCGGCATTCCCGGCCGCCACAACGTCCTCAATGCCCTCGGCGCGATCGCCCTGGCCGACGGCTGCGGCGCGGACTTCGCTCTAACAGCCCGTGCGCTTTCCACTTTCGCCGGAGCCAAGCGCCGTTTCGAAACGAAGTATCTTTCTTCGCGCGTCCGCATCATCGACGACTACGGCCACCATCCATCCGAGCTGGCCGCCACGCTGCAGACCGCGCGATCACTGAAACCGGGCCGCGTGGTCGTGCTGTTCCAGCCGCACCGCTACTCGCGCACCCAGGCGCTGGCCGATGATTTCGGAAAGGCCCTGCAGGCCGCCGACCGGGTGTTCATCACCTCGGTTTACGCCGCCAGCGAGCTGCCCATCCCCGGCATCAGCGGTGAGACGATCGTCGAGGCTGTTCGAAAGCACGGCGACATCAAGGTCACTTCGGTGCCAGATCTCTCCATCGCCCACCACACCGTCGGCAACGCCCTGGAGGAAGGCGACCTGCTCATCACCCTCGGCGCGGGCAATGTCCACGAGGCCGGCACGAAGATCGCGCGCGACCTGAAGACGCTGGATGAAATGCTGGCCCTCGTTCCGAAAGGCGACATCGACGGCAAGCTTTACGAACCGATGCGCCGCCACACGACCATGCTTGTCGGTGGCCCGGCACAGTTCTGGCTGGAGCCGCACTCCTTCGAGGCCTTCGCCGCGCTGGTGAACTACTGTAGGGATCGTAGCATCGCCGTCCGCGTCGTCGGCCGCGGCTCGAACCTCCTCGTCCGCGACGGCGGCATCCGCGGCGCGGTGATCCATCCCAACGGCGGAATTTTTTCCGAAGTGAAGGTCGTGGATGGCCTGCTCGTCGCCGGAGCCGGAGTCCGTCTGAAAAAACTCGCCAGCACGGCGGGCGACGCGGGCATCGGCGGCTTCGAGTGGATGGAAGGCATCCCCGGCAATGTCGGCGGCGCCCTCCGCATGAATGCCGGGGCGATGGGCATCGAGACCTTCGACCAGGTGGTCAGCGTCACCTTCCTCGACGAGGACGGCGAGATCCGCACCCGCAGCCGCGAGGAGATCGTGGCTCACTACCGCAACGTCCCGGACCTGCGGAGAAACTTCGCTTTGCAGGCAGTCTTCAAGGGCACGCCCGATTCCGCCGAGCACATCAAGGAACGCTGGGATGCCTCCCGCGCCAAGCGCCGCATCTCCCAGCCGATCGCCGCCAGCGCTGGCTGCATGTTCAAGAACCCCGAGTCCACACCCGCCGGAAAGCTGGTCGATGAGCTCGGCCTCAAAGGCTCGTCGCACGGCAAGGCCGCCGTCTCCGACATCCACGGCAACTTCATCGTCAACTCCGGCGGAGCCTCGGCAAGCGACGTGCTCGGCCTGATCGAAACCATCCGCGCCACCGCCCGCGAACAGCGTAACATCGAGCTCGAACCCGAGGTAAAGATCCTCGGCGACGACGACTACACCTTCTGACTCATGATCGACCCCACCCTCCTCATCGCCGTCCTCATGGGCGGCCCCGGTTCCGAGCGCGAGGTTTCCCTGGCCTCCGGAAAGGCTGTGCTCAAGGCCCTCCAGGAACGCGGCTTGAACGCGGTCGGCGTCGATGTGACCGGCAAGGAAATCGATTTCCCCGAAGGCACCGGTCTCGCCTTCAACGTGATCCACGGCACCTTCGGCGAGGATGGCCAGCTCCAGGACATTCTTGAGGCGAAAGGCATCCCCTACACCGGTGCCGGAGCCGCCAGCAGCCGTCTCGCCTTCGACAAGAATCTCGCCAAGGCCCGCTTCCTCGCTCACCAGGTCCCGACCCCGCTTGCGGAAATCGTCGATGTTTCCTCCGGCGTGAAGCTCCCCGAAATGCCCGCGCCCTTCGTGGTGAAGCCGCCACGCGAGGGCTCCAGCGTCGGCGTCCACATCGTCCGTGATCAGGCCGATGCCCTGACCGCGATGGAGGATGCCGCGCGTTATGGAAACGACATCCTCGTCGAGCAGTTCATCGAAGGAAAAGAACTCACCGTCGGCATCTTCGACGACACCGCGATGCCGATCGTCCACATCGCGCCGCGCTCCGGGTTCTACGACATGTCGAACAAGTATCCCTGGCTCAGCGGTGGTGTCGGCAGCGATTACTACTGCCCGGCTGATCTTGATGAGGAAACCACCGCCGCCGTGCAAGCCGCCGCCTTGGCCGCGCACCGCTCGCTCGGCATCGAGGTTTACTCGCGCGTCGACGTGCTGCTCGACGCCCAGAACCGCCCCTTTGTCCTCGAGGCGAACACGATACCCGGCATGACCGAAACCAGCCTGCTGCCGAAGTCCGCCGCCGCGCACGGGATTCCCTTCGCCGACCTCTGCATCCGCATCGCTGAAATTTCGCTGAGCCTTCGCACGAACGTCTGACCCCGACCGCCATGTTCAAACGCCGCACCAGTAACTCCCGCCAACGCTCCCGCATGAAGCGCCTCGAGGTGCGCGTCATGTCCCCGCGCATTGCCTGGTTCGGCTTTCTCAAGCTCTGCGGTCGCAGCGTGAAATACGCGCTCATCCTCGCGATGGTCGGAGCCGCCGGCTGGGGCGTATGGCTCGGCATCCAGCGTGCGTTTCTTCACAACCCGGAGTTCCAGCTCCGTCTCGTGCAGCTCAATCCCAACGAGGCTCTCGATGAGGCCGACGTCGTCAAGACCGCGTCGATTGACCTGCGGGCGAACCTTTTCGAGCTGAACACCGACCTCATCCATGAACGTCTCGCCGCCCGGCCGGAGGTCTCCGAGGTTTTCGTGGAACGTCGGCTTCCCTCCACCCTCGACGTGCAGATCAAGGCACGCACGCCACGCGCCTGGATCGCCTTGAGTGGCACTGACACCTCGACCGTCCGACACCCCGGCGGCCTGCTCGTCGATCCGAACGGTTTTGTCTATCCCTGCCCTTCGCTCCAATGGCAGACGGCCCGTGATCTGCCGGTGATCCTCGTGCCCGCCCAAGGAGACGGCAAGGCCCTGACCGCTGGCCAGGTCGCCAGCCGCCCGGAACTCCAGCGTGCTTTCCGGCTGCTCAGCGTGGCAATCGAATCCGATCCAGAGGCCCCCCGCTGGATCGACCGCCTGGAGCAGACAAACCTCTGGTCGATGCAGCTCACCACACGAAATGGAACGGTCGCCACCATCGGCTTCCGCGACCAGGACCGGCAGATCCGCGACCTCGCCACCGCGCTTGATCACGCCATCCGCCAGGGCTACGGCATCGCCACCATCAACCTGATCCCAGAACGCAACATCCCCATCACCACCCGCGACGAGGCCCCGCCTCCACGCGCCATCCCGGTCCCGGAGCCCACCGATCAGGAAATCCGTGAGGACCGTCGTTCCAAGGATTTGAAAGCGATTCTCAACCGGGGCTGATCCCCGCCTCCCCCTTCACTATGGCACGCACGAAAATCCACGTCGGACTCGAAATCGGAACCAGCAAGACCTGCATGGTCGTTGGCGAAGTGAAGTCCGATGGCGCGGTCAAGATCCTCGGCGTCGGCATGACGAAATCCGCAGGCGTCCGCAAGGGCGAGATTTACGATTTCCCCCAGGCACGGGCCTGCGTGAAGGATGCGCTCGCCAAGGCCGAGGACGCCAGCGATGTCGAAATTGGCAGCGTGTTCCTCTCCATCACCGGCTCCCACATCGTCGGCGAGAACAACGTTGGCACCTTCCGCCTGCCCGAAGGCGAGCAACAGGTCGCCCCCGAGCATGTTCAGGAGGCCAAGGACATCGCGCGGGAAATTCACATTCCGCCGGACCACCTCAATGTGCACAGCATCATCCGCCAGTTCCGACTCGATGGACTGGAGCAGGCGTCCAGCCCGGTCGGACTCTTCGGCCGCAAGGTTGAGGCGGATTTCCACGTGGTCCACGGCATCGGCACCCGCATCCAGAACAGCATCAAGTGCGTCCGCGAAATGCCGCTCGACGTCGATGATGTCGTGTTCGCTCCGATCGCGGTCGCTCAGGTCGCGCTTTCCCGCGACGACCGCGAACGCGGCGCACTCGTCATCGACATCGGCGGCGGCACCACCGACTACGCCCTTTATCTGAACGGAGCCATCGCCGCGTCCGGCTGCATCCCGGTCGGCGGCGACCATGTCACCAATGACATCCACCTTGTCACCGGTCTTCCTTTCACCAAGGCCGAGAGCCTCAAGATCAAGGAAGGCGATGCCTCGTCTGATCCCGCCCGTTCGGTCGGATCGGTGAAGGTGATCGACGACAAGGGCTTCGCGGAGGCGGAAGTCCGCCGCCAGTTGCTCAACGAGGTGATCCGTCAGCGACTTGAGGAAACGCTCCGCCTGGTGAAACGCCGGCTCCCGGAAGGCTCGGTCGAGCAGATCGGCACCGGCATTTTCCTCTCCGGAGGCACCAGCCTGATGCGCGGCTTCGGCGAACTGGCCTTCGATGTCTTCGGACGCGACATCTACCGCCCCGAGCCGCCCGAACTCAGCGGCGTGCAGTCGAGCTTCAAGGACCCCCAATACACCACCGCCCTCGGCCTGATCCGCTATGCCCAGATCCTCGATGCGGAGCGGGTCAAGCCCCCCGGCTGCCTGGGCCGCATCGCCCGTGCCCTCTGGCCCTTCGGCCGCTGAACCCGCACACACATCCTCACCCTCCTTTCCACCATGATTTCCTACGATCGCGAACAACAGAACACCATCCCCACCTCATCGGTGAAAATCATCGGCCTCGGCGGCGCGGGGGCGAACATCCTCGAACGCGTCGCCCTCGACGGGCTAGACGGAGCCGAGCTGCTCGCGCTGAACACCGACATCCGCACCCTTTCCGGCTGCGTGGCCAGCGAGAAGATCCAGCTCGGCCGCAATCTGACGAAAGGCCTCGGCGCTGGAGGCGACCCCGAGCTCGGTCAGCAGGCGATGCTGGAATCCGAAAGCGAGATCCGCGCCTCCCTGAAGGGCCGTCCCATCGTCTTCATCTGCACAGGCCTCGGCGGCGGCACCGGCTCCGGAGCCGCTCCGATCCTCACCCGCATCGCCCGCGAGGAAGGCGCCTTCGTAGTGGTCTTCGCCACCATGCCCTTCGCCTTCGAAGGCCTGCGCCGCCGTGAACAGGCGGAGACCGCCCTGAACGAACTCGCGGTTCTTTCCAACGCCCTCGTCACCTTCGACAACAACCGTATGGGCGAGCTGGTCCTCGCCAAGCAGGGCATCCACGAAGCCTTCTCCGCCGCGGACAAGATGATCTGCGAGTCGATCAAGGCCGTCATCCGCCTCGTCGTCCGTCCAGGCCTGATCAACGTCGGGCTCGATGACCTGATGAGCGCCCTGCGGACCAACCGCTCGCGCTGCCTCTTCGGCTCCGGTCTCGCCAGCGGCAAGGATCGCGCCGCCCGCGCCCTGCGCAACGCCCTCGCCAGCCCGCTCCTCGATCAGGGAGCCCTGCTCAAGGAAGCCCGCACCGTTCTCGTTCACCTCAGCGGCGGCGAGGACCTCACGCTTTACGAAGTCGAGCTGCTGATGAAGAGCCTCCAGAAGTATGTGCCGGAAAAGGCCCACGTGCTCTTCGGGGCAGCCATCGATCCGACCATGGGTGACAACCTCAGCATCACCCTGATCAGCGCACTTCCGGAGGACTCGCTCGCCGTGGCCTCGCGTGATTCCCTCAGCCGCGCGGCGGCCGAGGACGACATTCTTTCCCCGTCCGAAAGCTTCGCCGTCCCAACTCCGGCTCCGAAGCCCGTCATCGCAGCTCCCCCAGCCCTTCCCAAGCCCGAGCCAAAGCCCGAGCCCGAGAAACCCCGCAGCAAGCCGGCCGCCGTTCCCGCCATCGCCTCGCTCTTCGATGATCGCCCCTTCGCGGAGCCCGCTCCCGCCACGGCTCCTCGCGTGGAACCCATTCCGGAAATCATCGTCGAACCCAAGCCAGTCGAGCCCGGGCCAGAACCGATCATCGAAGAAGTGGTCGAACCCGAGGAGGTCCCGGCAGTCGAGGAAATCGTCATTGCGGAGGAAGTCAGCGAACCAATGCCCCCCCCAGCGACGGTTGACGCTCCATTCGAATACTCCGACGAACCCGAAGAACTCGAGGTGGTGGAGCCGGAGTGGCTCGATGACGAGCCCGAGTTCATTTCCACGGACGAACCGGAATCCATCGCCGAAGAGCCCATCCCGGTGATCCGGCTGGAACCGGCACCCTCGAAGGCCCAATCGAAACCCTCTGCCGGACAGGCCGAGCTTTCCTTCGACGCCGGACCACGCGGACGCTTCGCCGGAGAATCCCCGAACCTGGTCGATGGCGATGACCTCGACATTCCTCCCTTCCTTCGGAAAAAGCGCTGACGCCGCCACGGCTTGACCGCGGTCATTTTCATCCAGGGTGGAGGCGGCCAGAGTCGCACACTCCTTTCATGGCCCCGTGAGCAAAAACCTGCGCCCGTTACCCTATTTGTATTTACATCAATTGCAGGGATCGATTGTTTTGAACTAATAAAGAAGTTTAATGCATCGTTTCCGTCGCCGCAGCCAACTGATCGTCCATCGCCTCAACGCCTTTTCCTGGCTGGCGTTGTTGCTGCTCGCCGTGACCACCTTCGGACTTCTGCTGGCGGCCTTTCTGACCTATGACCGATTGCTCGCCCTGGTAGGTCTGACCTTTGCCAGCGCCACCCTGATTCTCGCCATCGTCCAGCAGATGTCCGCAGGCAGCGCGAATTGCCCGCTCTGCCGGATGCCTCCTCTCGGATCGAGAGCCTGCCAGAAGAATGCCAGGGCCCGGACGTTTCTCGGCAGCTATCGCCTGAGGGTGTCCCTGAGCACCTTGCTCCTGAACCGCTTCCGCTGTCCCTACTGTGGCGAGCCCACCCGCTGCGAAGTGAAGACCCGCCCAGGCGAGGAGGACACAGGCCTCTACTCCAAGGACGTGCCGAAGCCTTTGCGCTGACTCCGGTCGCTTCAGCCCCAGAGTCCGAAGAAACGACAAACAAACCCTGCCTCGCCGTGAGCACCCCAACACGACGGGGAACGCGTTTCCACCCGACCGGTTCACCCGGAAGCGAATCCGGCTTTACCGGAGGCAGGAGCAACGCATCCTCCTGTCCATGATTCGGATCGGTTTGCTCAGCCTTCTCGCCATGCTTGTCGTTCCCATCGCGTTCGGTCAGGAAACCACCATGACCCTCGGAAAGGCGGAAGGCTTTGTGAAACTCGCGCTGGCGGGAATCGACCGTGAATTTCCCAACAAGACCGGCCATGTGACCACCGGCCCGGAGGACTCGAAGACACCGCGCGGCATGCATCCGGTTTTCTATGGCCACTTCGACTGGCACTCGTCGGTCCACGGCCACTGGATGCTGGTGCGCCTCCTGAAACGCTTCCCACAGGCCAGCTTTGCCGCCGAGGTCAGGGGCGTGCTGAAAAAGCGCCTCACCGCCCAGGGCCTGAAAGCGGAGACCGACTATTTCAAACAGAAGGAGAATCGGGGCTTCGAGCGGATGTACGGCTGGGCCTGGGCGCTGCGGCTCGCCACCGAACTCCATGGCTGGGACGATCCCGATGGCCGCACCTGGGCCGCGAACTTCACTCCGCTGGAACAGGAACTCACCGCCCTCGCCAAGGCCTACCTGCCCAAGCTCGACTGGCCGGTTCGCTGCGGCTTTCACCCGGAAAGCGCCTTCGCCCTCGCCCAGATGCTCGACTACGCCCGTGCGACCGGTGACCGCGAGTTCGAGTCTCTGCTGAAGGAAAGGGCCCGGAGCTTCTACCTGAAGGACCGCGAGTATCCGGCCGCCTATGAGCCTTCCGGAAACGACTTCTTCTCCCCAGGGCTCAACGTCGCCGACCTCATGCGCCGCGTCCTTTCCGCCGATGAATTCTCCACCTGGCTGACCCACTACCTGCCGCGATTGAAAGCCGGTGATGCAGGCAACCTCCTGACTCCTGTCACCGTCAGTGATGCCGCCGACGGCCAGCTCGTTCACCTCGCCGGACTGAACCTCAGCCGCGCCTGGACCATGAGGGGCATCGCCTCTGTCCTGGCAGAAGAAGATCCCCGGAAAAAGGTGCTTCTGGATTCCGCCGCCAGGCACACCACGGCAGGCCTTCTGCTGGTGTCCAGCGGCCACTACGAGGGCGACCACTGGCTCGCCTCCTTCGCGGTTTATCTGCTTGACGACACTGGATTCTAACAGAACATTACACAATCGACCCATCGGGCAAAATGCAATGTTGAATCAAGGTTCTACCAACAATTCTAACAGCCACATACGGGAATCCCGTCATCCTGACTTTACTGCTTGATTCAGGTCTTGCCGCTCATCATGACCCAGAGGGCTCCCGGCAATCGGACCTTGTTCCGGATCCACCCGCCCGCACACCTTCATGACCTCCAATGTCTCCCTGACGGCCAGCAAGCCGGGTATCCGGCTTTCCCAGGGCGGCTTGATCGCTCTCTGTACGTCGCTGATCGTGGCCTCATCGCTGCTCACGCATTATCTTGGCCTCTCACACAAGGATTCCTCCGTGCCGGTCACTCCAGCAGGTGAAGCCTCCGCTCTCACGACCACCTCCATTCCCGCCTGGGGTGAGCTGATGACCCTCGAAATCGATCTGGAGCAGCCTGAGGAGTATGTCTCCTTCGAGGCCACCACCGACCGGACCGCGGTCTGGACCTTCACCGACAAGACCCTGAAGCAGACGCGGGAGATTCTAACAGAATGCGGGATGTCCCCCGGGCTGATCGATTCCACGCTGGCACCGGGCAAGGTCGAGGACACACCCCAGGCCACCCTGGTCAGGCCAGGTGACGAGGCGGTGGCGGCATTGCCGGCCGACGTCCGCGCGAGGCTCTATGCCATCCTCTCCCAATGGCCCGCCAATCGTTACATGGCGAATCCCTATCATCTGCCAACCGAGGAACTCCCCGCTCTCCTGAACGCCAACGATGTTCCTGCCGCTGCCCTCGATCTGCTGAAGAAACTGACCTATCTCCAGGCGGGCAAGAGGATGTTCAGCGACCTGGAAGTCGTACTCCATCAGATCCCCTCCGAAAAGGGACGCCTGCAAGTTCTCAAGATGCTGACCTACCAAACCGCCGTCCTCGCCCGCCTCAGGCTTCGCCCGGACAGCGATGTGGACAAACTTCTCGGCTATTGGGGAGCCATGCCCGGCGTGCGCTCCAAGGACCTCCGGCCCTTGCTCGACTCCATCCGCAAGACCGTCGATGGCGGCACCATCAGCCTGCTCTACCTTCTGCCCCCCTTCGCCCGCGAGCGGCTCTACACCTTCCCCCTCCCCTCCCAGGCGGAAGATGTGAAAATGGACTGCCACTGGACGGCGATGAACTTCTTCAGCGAGACCCCGGATCCCCGTTTCCAGGACAACGCCTTCGCCAGCAACTACATCAAGCAGAACTGCTATCAGATCGGCAAGCCCTCCATGATCGGTGATCTGGTCTTCCTCCTCAACACCAAGGGCGAGGTGATCCACTCGGCAGTCTATATCGCGGACGACCTGGTATTCACCAAGAACGGCATCAACTTCGCCCAGCCCTGGATCCTGATGCGCATCCCGAACATGCGCGAGGCCTTCACGGTCACCGAGGAGCCCCAGATCGCCTACTACCGGCGCAAGCAGTCCTGAACGGCCTGCCTCAGTGGATCTCCACCTTGCGGCCCACCGCCGCCTCGTAAACCTGATGCAGGCGAAAGGTCTGCTGCGCCCCAAGTTTTTGCCCGGCTTGGGCGAGCAGGTAAAGCCCCAGCGCGATCCCCAGCATCGCGCCGAAGATCCACAAGGCCCAGGGATGCTGCTTCAAGCTCCACTGCACCGAACCGTAGATGCCTGAGAACAACCCGAACGTGCCGCTGAGCAGGTATCCGTAGAGGAACAGCGACCAGACATTCGCGTTCGGACCATAAATCCCCTCGATCCGGGTTCTTCCATCCTCGGTGGACTCCAGAGTCAAGGTCAGCCGGGGCGACCAGAAATGACGATCCTGCTCCGGGATACGAAGACAGATATAACCCACGAAATTCTTCACTTCGCAAGGATCTGCCCCCGTCTCCACCTTCTGAACAAGGCGCTGCTGGGCCTCCCCCGGAACAAGGTCAAGAGTCTCCGAGAAATGGGGCCGGATTCCAAAACTGCTCATGACCTACCAGACTGATCCCCCCATCCGTCGTGTCAATCCAGCGCTGCATCTCAATCAGACAGGGCTCCTCCGCTAGGAATCGTCGCATGGCAAAGCCGACCTAGATGGGAAGAATTTGAACCACCAAGCGCCCAGGAAACTTCAAATGATTGCCTCTGAAACCAGCTTCACTTCCCGCATCGCAATTTTTCATCGGTTTGACTTGGCGTGCTTGGTGGCATGGGCGGCGATCTTCGCACTCACCTGATGAACCTAAGAAGGAATATGATCGCCTTCGCTGACCACCTTTGGGGTGAGGCGTCGGGCGGAGCGCCAGTGGCCGGAAAGCACGCTGAGCAGCGCGGTGCCCATGGACGTTGAGTGCGCCGCTGCCAAGGTTGCCGGTGCATTGGAGCGGACACTCACGCAGGAACTCTTCCCAGCGGCCAGGTTCCGGATGGGTGTTGGGGGGAGGTTTTCGACTCACCCGCAGGGTTAGCGGAAATCACGATCACCGGAGATTCCATGACCCTGAAACCACTTCACTTGCCGCGCTCTGGCGAGCTTTCCATTTTCCTCTTTAGGAT
>JAIYDT010000152.1 GCA_027487355.1 Verrucomicrobiaceae bacterium | reverse complement strand
CGAGGCGATCGATTTCACGCCAAAAAGCGGCACCATCGGCACCCTTCGCGACGGCGGCGATCTGGGGAAACTTAGCGACCCGAGCGGGGCTTTCCTGCTCGGGGAGTTGCGTCGCCATGTGCTGGTGGAAATCGAGACGACCGATGGCCAGTGGGTGCGCGATATTCATCTCCCGAAAGGCCAGGCACTGGACGGGAAGGTGATCCGCACCAAATCGCAAGCGGGCTATGGGTCCACGGTCCATTACAGCGGTCGGCAGGCGGCCTTGTCGCGTGGGCAAAGCCTGGTATTCAAATGCGTGGATGGCCAGTGGTTCCGGGATGGTGATCTGGAGAACAACAACCTCATCTATGCGCAGCACACCTGGAGCGGCGCGCTGCCAGCAGCCTGGATCGCTCCCGGGCTGACGCTGGAATTCCGTCAGGGCAAGCTCGCCGGTGAGCTCAAGGGGCTGAAAGTGGGCGCGCCGACGCAGCTGCTCATCCACACCATCGACATCGGCATGCTGACCACGCCCCGAGCTGCCTTTGCTTTTGCCAAAGACCCGGAGGCGCATCGGGAGTATTTCCAGACCCTGCCAACGAGCAGGCTCATTGTGTCCCAATACGCGCCGCTTTCTCTCCCGGAAGTGATGCTGCCAAGCGGCAAGTTGTTGACCGATCTCGATGACAGCGAGGGTGGCTGGCATTCCGGCACCATGCGTCAGAGCATCGGCAAGGAGCTGATCTCCCACGGCATCGACAATGCGAATTACGGGATCAATAGTAGTTCCGGACAGGGGGAGGACACCCACCCCTATGTGGTGGCGCAGCTCGCCGCGCACAACAACCGGGGCAAATACGCGAACGGCGTCCAGGTGCACGGCGGCTCGGGCGGTGGCGGGATCGTGACGCTTGATGAATCGATCGGCAACGAACTCAGTCACGAAGTGGGGCACAACTACGGGCTCGGACATTACGTCGGCGGCTTCAATGGCTCGGTGCATCGTCCTGCCGACCAGATGAACTCCACCTGGGGCTGGGACGTGGACAAGGGCCGCTTTATCCCGAACTTCGCCCCGATCCGCAGCGGCCAGGAGACCTGCGTGGAAAAGGAATGCCAGGCGCCCTTCGATGGCCGCTCCTTCGGTCTTGATGCCATGGCCGGCGGTGCACCGTTCTCGGGCTTCAACCGCTTCACCCTCTACACGCCTTACACTGCGGCGATCATCCAGAAGTTCCTCGAAAGCAAGGCCGTCTTCGATGCCGGCTCGCCGACCGGCTTCAGCAAATGGAATCCGGACACCGCGCGGATGGAGCCATACCGTCACAGCGTCGAGGTGAGGAGTGAAATCAACGCTCCAGTGAATGATCTCAGCGAGGCCGCGCTCGCCGGATTGCTCGCGGAATACGATCGCGTGACGGTGGCGATGGCCGATGGCAACTGGACCCGCGAGATCCACCTCCCGCCCGCCTCGGCGGCGAACCGCGGACGGGTCGTCGCGATCGATCATGGGGCCGGTTACTCCAGCGTGCTTTTCGCCGACGGCCAGCAGGTCGAGGTCGCGCGGGGCTTCAACAAGCGCTACACCTCCGACGGTAAGAGCTGGAAAGAAGGAGCCATCGTCGAGCCACCTCCCGAACGAAAGCCACTGGCCTTCGGCGTGCCGGTGGTCACCTTGGTGGGTTATTACGACCCGACCGGTCAATTGCGGTCCTACATCTACCCGGCGCTGCACGGTGCCTACGGTTTCTGCTACGCCGACGAAGGCAACTCGGTGAATGCGGCGAATGACTGCGAGCTGCAAGTCGAGACCCGCACCGGCCTGCTGCGCTTCCGCCTCGCGAACTCGCGGCTCGGCGGGCCTTTCATGAACAAGTTTCACGTGAACATTCCGGAGGCCAGCCAACCGCGCAGCGTCGCGGTGATCAGTCGAGGCAAGGTGCTGGACAAAAAGCCGATCACCCCTGTCGCTGAAAAACTTGCCGTGACCGTGAATGGCATCCCGGTGCCACCCACGCCCACCACCCGGCCCGAAACCAGGTAGCCTGTGAATGGGGTGGCGCATTTCAACAAACGCCTCCCTGCCGTCGACGCTACCTTTTGGACAAGGACGTGCTGAAGCCATTGTGGAACGCCCCCGCTCTCATCGAGTCTCGGAGGGCGTTTCCGGTGGCGAAATGAGCGCCCGGAGGGAGTTGCCGGGCTCGCGGTTTTTCATGACCATCTGGACCGAGCTGTTCGGATTCCCGCTGTAGGTGATCGCCTGGGTGCTGGGCACCATACCGACGACGTTTCCTTCATTGCTGAACACTGGTCCGCCGGAGGAACCACGGGCGTCCTCAGCCGTCACTGCCATCCTCACAGAACTGGGGGCTTGGCGGTGTTCCGGTCACGGAAATGGCGGGAGACGCGTCAGAAGGTTTCAGCAAAGCAAGGTCCTCCCGGGTGGCTGAGCATGCGGATGTTTGATCCGACCGGGGCATCTGGACCTGAATGATATGTCAGGGAATTTGTATCATGACAATTCAGGAAGCTGCCAAGGACCTGGTAAAATGAACGGTGGAAGCCAGCAATGAACTCACGGACTGGACCAGGGTCGTGGTCACTGAAGTCACTGGCGGAGATGTCACGGCTGTTCAGGCTTCCGTCACTCCGACCTTGCCCACACTTGATGCAGATTGGGAATGAACAGGCGGGGTGCTTCGTTGTCACCCAGGTGGGAAGACCCACACAAGGCTTTCTCAAGGCACCGTCACGCGCAGCTTGTAGTAAGCCTTTTTCTGCGGCTCCAGAGCGCGCGAATATCGACGTTCTTCAAATCCACCTGTGACATCCGCCGGAAGATCGGTGACCGGATTCCATCGCAGCAGGTCGAAAGACTCGAACAACTGGAAACCCACTCCGGTGCGATCCGTGGGCCTGAAATAGCGCACATCGACAGCCGTCGGGCTTGTCTGGACATCCAAAGTCTTCAGGTTTCCTGGAGCCAGCTTGAGCGCGAACTCGATGGCATTCGGAATTCCATTTCCATTCGCATCCCCATTCGGAGCTGTGCTTGCCGGAGGGGAAATGGTGGTGGAAGTCCAGGTATTGTAGTCCAGCAAGGCGGCATCGGCCGGAACGGTGATCTTGTTGGCGAGATAGCTTTCCACGCTCGCACGCTCAGGGTCGCTGAGGACACGATTGTAGATGATCGCTTCACCAATCGCTCCCTTCATGAAACTCGCTCCGCCGATCGCACCGAGCTGAAAGGAAACGTCGGCCGTGTTCGCCGTCGTGGTGCCCGAACCTGTCAGGACTCCATCGAGGTAGATCTTCCCCAACTTGGCGCTGCCATCATAAGTGGCAACGATGACATGCCCCCGGCCGGCGAGGATCGACGCGGAGGATGTGACAAAAGGCGATCCATGCCAGATGCGCGGTTGGGTGGTGCCGGCCATGTAAATCGCATGACGCACTCCGCTGGTGGCCCCGGAGGAGAGCATGTTTCCATTCGGGAAAGTGAAGTCATCCATCAGCACACGCACGACCTTCGTGTAGCTGCCGGTGGACATGCCAGCAGGGGATGCCAGCCAATCATCTCCCGTGAAGCAAACACCAGGGAGTTTTCCGAAACGGTTCGCCTGATAGTTGGGCTTGCGGCTTTCTATCGCCTGCACGCAGTGGTTTCCATTTCCGCTGCTGTCCTTCCATTCAGAGACGAGCCCGCTGCCATTGCGGATGATCCCGAACTCCGGCTTGAGCCAGACATTCAATCCAGTCCCGACCCCGCCGGGTGCGGCGGGGGATCCGGCGAAGACGATGACCGTTTCCTCACGAACCCGGCCGCTGCTGATGGTGGCACGGAACACAATCTTGTGTGTGCCGACAGACGGAACAGTCCAGTTGGACAAGATCGAGTCGGAGTTCGAAGAGCCATGGAGGATGCCATCGACGAGCACTTCCGTCTTGGTGACTGTTCCTGCCGAGGTGGCCACTGCGGCGCTCAGCGGGATCACGCTGCCAGGAAGAAGCTGCGCCGTGGCGTTAGGTGAAGTCACCGTGATGAAGGGGAGGTCGCTCGTGATCGGTTCGGAAAATGCCAGCAAGCCCACGCCGTTCACATTCCTCACCCATCCTGCGGCATTCCCAATGTGGGCGAGGTAGTCCAGGCTCGTGGCTCCCGTCACCGGACGATCGTATAGGAGTTCAATCGCGGTGTTGGTGACTGATGCAGAGAGAAGCACCGCAGACGAGCCGTTCAGACGGAAGTCGGGCAAGGCCGCCGCGTCCACCGTGAGCAGGGCTCCGGGTTTCTGGAGGACGACGCGCAGCCGTGTGCCGGTCGGATTTGCCCACTCGACGCTATGCGGATTCGGCGGGTCGATGTTCGGGCCGTCCGGAGCTCCATATAGATCCCGCGCCACCTGCTTGAAGACATTCAGGCCATGCGTTTCATAGCCGCCGACGAATGGGTAATGGCAGTTGTCGGTGTGGGTGGTGAGTCCGTTGCTGGAGTTCACGCAGACCTTTTCATAAAGCTCCGGAAGCAATCGCTGGGCATCGCGCAGGGCAGGCTGTTCGCGTGTGGTGCTGCAGCCGACATGAAGCTGGGTGACGAAGACTTTTTCAAGCGCCGGGTAGTCGACCTGCCAGTCCTCCATGAGGGAAGCGAAGCCATTCAGGTGCTGGGTGGCGTTGTTCACATCACTTTCACCCTGGTAAAAGAAGATCGCTCGCACCCCGCTGGCGACCTTGGCCTGGATCGCCCGGTAGCGGAGGCGGTTGTAGACGCGGTAGGTGGTCGTGCCGGTGTCGGCGAGATTGTTTAGATCGGCGTCGTCGCGCTGCAGCTTCGGCATCGAATAACCGCCTCGCGCTCCGTTGAGGATGGCGACCGGGATGCCGTAGGTGTCGACGATTTTTTTCCCGACCACCAACGCCCACTGGCCGATACCCGCCGCAACATTGAGGCTGCCGTCGCCATCCGCCTGAACCCAGAACGGATAGGCTTGGGTGGCGATCGCGCTGTCGCTGGACATGCCGAAGGTGCGGATCCACGGCGAGACGTAGGTATTGGCGCTGCCGTTGTAGACGGCGGCCTGGGCGTTCGACTGGCCATACCACATCAGCACATCGCCGGCCGCCACATCGCTCACGCGCCGCACGAGGTGGAGGGTGCTGCCTTGTTTCAGGTAAACCTCGAAGGTGTAGGAAGCCAGCTCCGCCGGGATGGTCGGATTGAAGGAAAACGGGGCTTTGCCTGAGGTATAAGTGAGCGTCTGCTCGGTGACGGCCCCATAGGCTATTCCGTTCCGGAACACCTTCAGCACAGCCTTGTCAAAGCCTGCCGTGGTCACGGTGGCGGCGATCGGGATGACGGCGTTGTTCGTCGTCAGGTTGCGAGGGGTGATCTGCTTGTCGAGCGGAAGCGAGGTGAATGCGACGATCTTCGGCTTGACCAGCACCACGAGCTTGCGGGTGGTGTAGCTGGCGGAGTTCGCAGCGAAGGTCCAGTCGGGGTTGGCGCCTGTTGAATTGCCGATGCCGACGTCGTCGTTTGTGGTGGGGCTGCTGGTGGTGGCCCAGCGGTTGTAGCAAAGCACCGTTTGACTGGCCCCTGGATTGTGGATTTGGAATGATCCGTAGCCGGAAGCACCGGTGCTTCTGGTGTCGCCCCAGTCGTAGAGGGTTGCACTGGCTCCCGGAGCCACTGCAGCGTTCGCAGCCGAGTAGCTGTTGTGCCACATCTCGATCTGCCCCCGATCAAATGAACCGGTCTGCACGCCGGCCACGTTCGAGAAGACCGTCAGATTGTTCACGGACTGCTGGAATTCCACCGGGTTGTTGACCGCATGCGGCAGGCCGGTCGCGGTGACCGAGGAGGTGAAGGCATCCATCGAGGCATAGACCCAGGTCGTCCCCGCAGCATTGGTCAGCTCCAGGTAATAGGCCACTCGATCAAAACCTGCCGGTGCTGCGGTCGCGCTGTTGTTGACGTTGTATGGAACCGGGGTCGTGCCCTGAAAAGCCCCGTTCACCGGGATCGCCAGCTCGTAGGCCACATTGTAGCCACTGGCTTCCGGAACGTTGCTGAAAACATCGGCGTGCAACATGCCTGAAGCCGCCAGCAAGGCGATCCCTCCGGCCAGCCGTCTCGACGGAAAAGAAACAAAACTTGGGAATGTCATGGGGGCTGGGTTTTGCCGGGCGAAATCAGAAGCGGGATGGTAAATCGTGCTCGATGATCGACATCCACCAAAGTCGCGATAACTGGAAGTGTCAACGGGAAGCCATGGTTCAGGGCCCTCGCCGAAAGCCCACCCTTTGATGAACGAGGTTGACCAGAGCCCCGGTTCTTCAAGGTGTCGACCGGAAGAAGTCCTTCAGTCCTTCAACTGGTTCAAATGGGAGGTGCTTCAAAAAGGGTGTTTCCTTGCGCCTGAATCCCCATGGCTTAGCTGTAAGCAATCTCTGAGAGGGGAATCGTTGGACCCGCGTGCCGCCTCGAATCCTTTCCAAAATGATTCTGACGATCCGATGCCCGAGCAACCCACAAAACCCTACCCGGCCCGCTTGCTGGTGAAAGCACCTTCCGCCATTCGCTGGCTGGCGTTTCTCGCGGGCGCTTGTTTCACGACAGTGAACGCGGCACCGCTCAGGATCATGCCGCTGGGCGACTCGATCACGGCCGGCTACACGGACAATCCGAACTGGAATGTCCCTTTCGAGTTCGGTTACCGCAGCCGGCTCTACACCCTTCTGACCAACGCGGGTTACGACTTTGTCTTCGTCGGTGGCTCGCTGGAGCCTTTCAACAATGCCTATGGAGATCCGACCAAAGCTGGCACCGTCAGCCCAACGCTCGATCTCCGTCCGCTCGGCCAGAACGGCCATCGCGGCTACGGTGGAGTGAGCATCAATACCACGAACAGCAACGTCGCCAGCTACCTGACCGCCGACACCCCCGACGTCATCCTGCTGATGATCGGCATCAACGGCATCAGCACCAGCAGCCCGGGCCAACTGGACACACTGGTTGGCAGCATCTTCACCAACAGGCCCACGGTGAAATTGATCACCGCGCAGATCATTCCGAAGCTCCCCTTCACGCAGCTTGTCGTCGATTACAACACCTCCATCCGCAACACTCTCGTTCCGAAATACGTCGGCCAAGCCAGGGCCATCACCACGGTCGATCAATACGTCAACTTCCTCACCAACCCGGCGGTCAACACCTCGATCAACACCGCGCTCTACTCGAACGCCATCAACCACCCGACTGCGACCGGCTACAATGCCATGGCGGAAACTTGGTTCAAGGGCGTCCTCGCCATCATCCCGCCGACCCTCCCGGTGCTTGATCAAACCCAGTTCAACCCGGCCATCGCTCCCGCCACTACCATCGGAAGTTTCGCACAGCCTCCATCCCCCTCCACCGAGACGCTTGCCTTCGCTCTGGTCACAGGCACCGGAGACACCGACAACGCCAAGTTCTCCATCAGCGGCAGCCAACTCCGCGCGGGGAGCTACAACTTCAGCAACGAGCCAAGCGGAAGAACCTATTCGATCCGCGTCCGCGCCACTGGCTTGAGCGGAGGACGCATCGGTGAGCGGGTGTTTACCCTTTCCCTTTCCGATTTCGATCAACTGCCCGACTCCTGGGAAATGGCGAAGGCTGGAAACCTGACCTCTCTCAACGACACCGGAGACTTCGACCACGACGGATTGACGGACACGGCCGAATACAATCTGAGCATCGGAGCGTATCCCAACATCAATCCGACCAAGCACGACACCGATTCCGACGGACTCTCCGACCACGAGGAAATTCTCGGCTCCTCGCCCCGGCCACCCACGAATCCGACCAAGGCGGACACCGACAGCGACAACTTCGGCGACGCCAGCGAGGACAACACCGGCATCTATGTCAGCGCTCTCAAAACCGGAACCAATCCGACCCTCACGGACACGGATGGAGACAAGCGACCCGACGGCGCGGAAGCGATTGAAGGCAGCAACCCCTTATCCTCCTCATCCCCGGTGGCCAGCACCATCTCGAGCGTCAACAACAGCACTGAACTCGCCTACTTGGCCCAGGTCAGCAGCACCGACCTGTTGCAGGGACTCAGCGGGGCGAATGCCGTCCACAGCGGATGGAACACCGGAAACAATGCGTCTCCCACCAAGCTCAACGACGGCCTTCATGGTGGCACCTTCATCGCCTCGCCTCCCACCGTTGAGGGGGCTTGGGCTCAAGCCTCGGGGAGTGTCAGCACCTTCACCCTCCCCGCTGGAAATGGCTGCGGTTGGAACCTCTCCTCCATCGTCACCTTCGCGGCCTGGAACGGAGCGGGATTTGGAAACCAGAAGTATGAGGTCGGCATCCGCAGGGTAGGGGAGCAGGCGTTCTCCTTGCTGGCAGCGGTCAATGCCCAGCCCTTTTCCGTGACGGAGCCCGGAAGCAGCAAGGTGACCATCACCCATCCCAGTGGAGTGCTCGCCAGAGGGGTGAACGCCATCCGTTTCACCATGCTCAGCACCAATGGCAACGCGGGCCGCACGGTGTATCGTGAGTTCGATGTGCAGGGCAGCCCCACGATCGCACCCACCCCCGGCATGGCCGGGTTGCGTGAGTCCCGAGCGAATCGCAGCGAGGTTGGAGTCACTTGGTTTTCCTACCCAGGAAAATCCTACAAGGTCGAAACCTCGGTGAACCTCCAGGACTGGAATGTCCTTTCACCCGCCTACCCCAGCAGCGGACTTACCACTCATT
>JAIYDT010000488.1 GCA_027487355.1 Verrucomicrobiaceae bacterium | reverse complement strand
GCAGGCTGGAAACGAAGCATGGGCGGCTGAAATCCATGCCCGTCACACCTATCGCATGCACTCGCTCAGTGAGTTCATGAAGACGCTCCTCCAACGTTTTACCCGCTGGTTCAATCGGGTCCACTAACGCAGCGGCACGCTGTGGGAACAGCGATACAAGAGCGTCATCGTCGAAAGCGGGATCGCCGCAAGAACGATGGCGGCCTACATCGACCTCAATCCTGTTAGAGCGGGGATGGTCAAGGACCCTGCCGACTACCGCTGGAGCAGCTATGGCGAAGCGATTGGCGGCGGAAGCAAAGGCAACGGCAAGAAGGCTCGCGAAGGTTTGGTGCGAGCCTGCCTGAGCCATCGAGGTTCCGGGTTCGAGGCCGGAAAGTGGCAGGATGCGGCGAAGATTTACCGCCAGATGATGGGCTTGGCCTTGCAGCGCAAGAGCGGTGAGGCGGATCTAACAGCCGCGAAGCAGGTGCTCAAAGCCAAGGTCAAATGCCAACAGAATGCCACCCCTCAAGACAACGGCACCGTTCTTCCCGAACTAAGCATAGCAGCGATGCTTCGCCGCAAGGTCCGTTACTTCACCGACGGAGCGGTCATCGGCAGCAAGGCCTTCGTCAACGAAGCCTTCATCGCCTCTCGCGAGCGCTTCAGCCCGCGCCGCAAGGACGGAGCGAGGAAGATGAAAGGCACTGGAGCCCCTGCCAGCGGTGTCCTCTGGAGCATGAGGGATCTGCGGGTGAGACTCGGTTGATCAGAGTGATGACGACTGAGAGAACATGAGGAGCCAATTCGTATCAAATGTGCTCCAATGCCATGCGCTTTCTTTTCCTGCTTTCGCTAGTTGTCTCGCTTCCTGCGTTCTCGAATGCCACCCCAGAGCGGAAGCCGAATGTGATTTTCATTCTCGTCGACGACATGGGTGCCTCGGACGGAGGCTGCTTCGGAAGCAGCTTCTACGATACGCCGGAGTTGAATGGACTGGCGTCCCAGTCAATGCGATTCACATCGGCCTATGCCTCCTGTGCCGTCTGCTCGCCGACACGGGCGGCGATCATGACAGGAAAGGCACCTGCCCGCCTGCATCTAACTGATTGGATTCCAGGTGAGGGTGCACCGACGTCCTCCAAGTTCCGGATTCCCGATTGGCAGCAGAGTCTCCCGCTTTCTGAAACGACATTGCCCGAGGTGTTGAAGAATGCGGGCTATGCGACTGCACACATCGGCAAATGGCATCTTGGTGGGGTGGCGGAACTTCCAGAAAAACAAGGTTTCGACCTGAACATCGCGGGCGGGCACATTGGGCACCCGGCTTCATTCTTCTGGCCCTATGGAGAGCCCTCAAACTCCCATCGCGTGCCTGGACTGGCGGACACAGGTGATAAGGCCGGCGAGTATCTCACCGATCGTCTGACGGAGGATGCGATTCGCTTCATCGAATCAAACAAGGATAGGCCATTCTATCTCAATCTCGCCCACTATGCAGTGCACACGCCGTTGCAGGCGAAGCCCGCGATGATCGAGGTGGCCGCGAAACGACCGGCCGCGAATGGTCAGTCGAACGCTGTTTATTCGGCGATGCTGAAGAGTGTGGACGAAAGCGTGGGACGGATTTTGAGAACGATCGAGAGGCTCGATCTTGAAAGCAACACGATCATCGTCTTCACCTCGGACAACGGTGGAGTGGTCCATGCTGGCAAGCCGGTTGCGACTTCGAATTCGCCCTTGAGAAAGGGCAAGGGCTTCGCCTACGAGGGAGGGCTGCGCGTGCCTCTACTCATCAAGGCACCTGGCATCAACAAGCCGGGGACGACCTGTGACGTGCCGGTCATCAGCACTGATTTTTTTCCGACCCTGGTGGAACTTGTTGGTCTTGATTCCAGAGAGGCATCGACAGCGCTGGATGGGATCTCGATCGCACCGCTGCTGCGGGGTGGATCACAGATCCCACGAACGGACCTGTTCTGGCACTACCCTCACTATTGGAATGGAGGTGTCGTGAGTCCTTACAGTGTCATAAGGTCTGGCAGCTGGAAGTTGATCCGGTTTTACGAAGGTGGTCGTGAGGAGCTGTATGACCTGAAGAACGATCCATCGGAAGAGCACGACCAATCCGAAAAGAACTCCGGACAGCGTCAGGAACTTCGGAAGCGGCTGGATGCCTGCCTTTCCAGCGTGGGAGCCCAGCTGCCCGTTCCGCGTATCACTGACAAATGACTGCGCCCGATGATTGAAGCTCGATCATCCGCTTCCGGAACTCTATAGCTTGATCATGATCATGGACGATTCTCATCCCCCATCAGTTCCAAAGGGCCCCCCTCCGCCGGATCTTCCCAAGCCTTCGATCCCTCCTCCCAGTCTGCCCCGGGTTCCCGAACCTGTTTCTGCCCCTGTTCCAAATGAAGCACCGGAGATCAAGGAAGCCCTCAAGAAAGAAGCTGAAGGGGATGAGCCGGAGTCCGACCTCGCGCCCTTCAATACCCGGGTGATTGCGGCGGTGATCGACGTCCTGATCGCGATCGGGCTTCTGATTGCCCTGCTGATCGTGCTTCCTCCATTCATGGGTGGTGTCACCTGGGCCGTGGGCATTGGCTATCTTCTCACCCGGGATTCACTGCCGTTTCTCGGTGGGCAGAGCGTGGGGAAAAAGGCGATGCATCTCAGGGTGCAAACTTTGGAGGGGAAGTCTCTCACCGGGAACTGGCAGACGGGCCTGATCCGCAATGCCTTGCTATGTCTCCCAGGCGTCGGAGTGTTTCTTGAACTCTATATCTTGTTGAGCCGTGAGGGCAAACCAGACCAAGGCCGGAGACTGGGTGATGAGTGGGCAAGGACCAAGGTGATCGTGGAGCCGACCTATGTGCCGGATTTGAAAGATCAAGGGTGAAGACTCCCGAGTGATCGGTCCAGTCCTCTGAGAAGTCTGCCGATTCAAATCTGCATCAGCTTTTCCCGGCGGTCGCGAATGAGGCGCAGGACCAGCGAGGTCCAGCCGGTCTGGTGGGAAGCTCCAAGGCCCTCGCCGGTTTCCGCGTGGAAGTACTCGTGGAACAGCAGCAAGTTTTGCCAATGCGGCACCTCGCTGTAGCGGGGGGCATCACCGAAGCAGGGACGATGGCCGTTCTTGACGGGAAGGAAAAGCGAGATGAGGCGGTCGCAAAGATCGATTGCGATCTCCCTCAGCGTCATCTCCTTGCCAGATCCGGTGGGATACTCGATCAGGAAAGAATCGCCATAGAAGTAGTAGTAGCGTTCCAGGGCCTCGATGATGAGGAAGTTGGTTGGAAACCAGATCGGCCCTCGCCAGTTTGAGTTGCCGCCGAACATCGCGGTGTTCGATTCGCCCGGGGTGTAGCGGACCTCATTCTGTTCTCCACCATGAGTGAAGACGAACGGATTTTTCTCATGGATCTTGCTCAGGGAGCGGATGCCGAAGTCCGACAGGAATTCATCGGGGTTCAGCATGTGGCCGAGGCATTTACGCAGGCGGTTCTCCGAGGGGATGGCAAGCAGGCAGCGACCCGGGTTCTTGCTTCCGGCCACGCGGCGGACGCTGATGTATTTCAGCAGGTCCGGACGGTTGCTGAGGAACCAGTCCATGCGTTTGCGGAAACCGGGCAGGGACTCGATGGTCTTCTGCTTCAGGACGGTGACGGCACACATCGGCAAGAGGCCCACCAGGGAGCGGATTCTCAGAGGAATCGGGTCGTCGTGATCGATGATCAACTGGTCGTAGTAGAACGAATCCTTTTCATCCCAGAGTCCGGTGCCACCCAGGGAGTTGATGGCGTCGGTGATGTTGACGAAGTGTTCGAAGAATTTCGACGCGATGTCCTCGTAGGCTGGCTTGGTTGGAGCAAGTTCGAGGGCGATGGCGAGCATCGTCAGGCAGTAGGAGGCCATCCAGGCTGTGCCATCGGCCTGGTGGAGGCGTCCGCCGTCGGGAAGGGCGTGGGAGCGGTCGAAGACTCCGATGTTGTCGAGTCCGAGGAAGCCACCACCGAAGACGTGGCGGCCTTCGACGTCCTTGCGGTTGACCCACCAGGTGAAGTTGAGGAGGAGCTTCTGGAAACAGCGTTCGAGGAAGAGCAGGTCACGCTGGCCTTTTGGGGCGGAGATCTTGTAAACCCGCCAGACGGCCCAGGCATGGACCGGGGGGTTGACATCGGAAAAGTTCCACTCGTAGGCGGGGAGCTGCCCGTTCGGGTGCATGTACCATTCCCGTAGTAGCAGCAGGAGCTGTTTCTTGGCGAAATCGGGATCGACTGCTGCGAAGGGCAGCATGTGGAAGGCAGTGTCCCAGGCGGCAAACCATGG
>JAIYDT010000160.1 GCA_027487355.1 Verrucomicrobiaceae bacterium | reverse complement strand
GCGGCCTTTCCGGCAGTGAATTGAACGCTCCCCGAAGCATCGGAGGAGGCCCCGGGACCGCTGATGACCCACTCACCCGAAATGCTTTGCGAGCCCGGATTCGAGACCACAAACCGGGTGCGGGCGATCTGCTTGGGCGAGACGACGCTGACAATTTCCAAAGGCTGAATGCGCAAGGTTGCAGTCTCCCGCTGAACGGCAGGCGACGCCGTCTCCGGATCAAAACTGCGGTCCTCCTTGTCCAACTGAAGCCACAAGCGTCGGTATTCCGGCAGATCGGCAGCAAATTGACGCGCTAGTTCAAGGGCGGCTTTGGAGCCCGCCTTGTCGCCCAGCGCCCAGAGGGCATTGGCCCGGATGGTCTCGGCATAGGCGCGGCGGGAGGCGGGAAACTCGTTTGCATGACGCTTCAGCAAGCTCTCCAGCTCGACGAGCGTGGCCTTCGCGCCCGAAACATCACCTGCCCCAAGTCGTGCATGGAACAGCGAGGAAAGCAGGCCGGGCTCATGCAGGATCAGGCCGAAGGAACGTTTGAGCCGCAAGGCTTCCTCGAACATCGAGATCGCCTCGCCGGGTCGATTCCTCTCCAGCAGATAACCACCGTATTCCTTGTAGAGGTTTGGCTCACCGCGCTTGTTGCCTTGGGAGCGCATCTTCACCAGCAGTGCGGCGAACTCCTGATCCAGATCCTGTTCTCCGGCACGGGATCGACTGATCAGGCTGTCGCGATCCGCGTACGCGCCGTCAAGAAAACGACCGAGGCCTGCTTGTTTCTTCGCGTCGGCCTTCAGGGCCTCGATGGCTTCTTTCGAGTCGCGAAGGTCGAGCTCCATCTTTGCGAGCAGCCGGTTGGCGGAACCTTCAGCGTTGAAAGACTTGAACTTTTCCCCGATCCCACGGGCCTCCTCAAGCAGTTGCTCGGATGGTCCATCCCACTGCGAGAGATTTCTCAGGAGATTGATTTGTAGAGTGAGGAAACTGGGGTTCGGCTGGGAGACCCGCCGATAGGACTCAATCAGGACTTTCTGCGTGTCGATGGCATCCTTCTCATAACCGATATAGTCGAGCAGCTCACAACGACTCGAAAGCAACTTGAATGCGTAGAACCGCTCCGCCACCGGAATGGCGTTCCATTCCTTGCCCAACTTTTCCGCGGATTTATCAAGCAGAGCACGCGCATCCAGACTGCGTCCAACGTAGTCAAGCATGTCGGCCTCGCGCTCAATCAGACGCCAGCCGTAGGAACGAAGGCCCGGAGAAAGCAGCTTGAGATCCTCGACGGAGATCGCGCGACCATCGTCGTCCGCCCGGAGACGCTTTCCACGGAGGGTCTCAGCGGCCGCCCGGTTGGCCTTCCAGGCTTCTCCGATTTTTCCTTCCTGGAGCAGTCCCCGCTCCATCAGGCCGAAGAGCTGAACACGTCGTTCGACGTCGCCATCGGGAGGCGAATAGTTCAAAGATTCGAGAGCCTTGAGGGTCTCCCGGCAAAGACGGCCGGCCTCCACCTCCTGGTCGCGCCGATAGAGCATGTAGGCTCCGTTGAGGCCTGCTGACGTGGCGTAGTCCCCGTTTCCATCCTCCACGGCGAGATGAAAACTCCGCTTCATCCCTTCGGCCGCCTCTTTCGGATCCTTCGCTTCCAATTCCTTGGCGGCGTAATACTCCTGGATGTAGGAGCGATCCGCCGCCAAGGCCTTGATTGAAAGCATCGACAGGAACAAGGCTGGCAGCAGTCTCATGCCTCAAGCTGCCTGCCACTTGTAAAAACTTCAATCCTGCCGATGAGGAATGACGAAGTTTTTACAAGCATCACTCCTCACGCCAACTCAGCAGCGTGGAACTCGGACCAGTCGTCGAGGTTGTTGAGGTTCACGGCGTCCTTCGGCGCATCGCTGTCGTCCGGGATTCCGGCGGTGGCGCAAATGGTGGAGCGAATGTCATCGGTGTGATTGTAGCCGGCGATCGAGGCATTCAGCGCGGAAACCGACGCGGCATCGAGCTTCACGCCGGGCTGGCTGGCGATCCAGGCTTCAAACTGCGCGTAGGTGGGCCGACTGTCGGTGATGAAGGCGACGAGGGCATCCTTGTCCAGACCGAGGGCCTCGATGAGCATGTAATCATAGCCAGGTCCAGGCCCCTTGTAGCCGTCGGCCAGCTTGCCGCGGGCGGCGAGGGAGACTTTCTGCCAGAGGCGTGGGAGATGGAGGACGCCAAGCGAACCGGCGGTGCCGGAGCTGATGAGGGGAACGATTTTGCTCATGATCTGCGCATCAAAGCATAGGACACCTCGAGGTCAAACGACGATCCGTTCAGCGGGTGGAAATTCCATGTCGGCTCCAGAACGAGGCCAGCTCACCGTGGCTGCCATTGAAGACATTGCGCTCCACCGGGCGGTCGAGGTTCCCGAAGTAGGGACTGGAGCGGAAAGTACGATGCACATAGCACTTCGGCGTCGAGCGGCCATTCTGCCAATCGACTCCACCATACTGCCAAAGTGTCCAGTCTTGCCAAACGTTGTATTGGTTCGCGAGGCCCGTGGGAGTCTCCGGGGCGGGAAAGGATTTGCAGGCACCGCTTTCACACGAATAAAGCGCGGCCCAGTAAGGGCAGCGGCGCAGTTTGGCCTTCGTTGCAGGATCGGCCTTGTTGAGCAGGACGCGAAGGTGCTCACTGTTCTCAAGATAAACCACCGGTGGACTGCCGGTGCGGGACTCGACGCGATCAATGAACCGGGTGATGTCGGAGAGCTTCGAGTTCGCATCGAAATCTCCGGCGAGCAGGATCTTCTCGGAGTTCCACGAGCGGCTGCGGGCGATCGACTCCATCCGGCTCACAAATTGATCGGCCTGCGCCACGGCATCGACGTGGGTTTGAAGGCGGTAGTAGGCCCCGACGTGCATGCCCACGCGATCCGCCGAAGCCAGGAACGTGGCGCACTTTTCATCGAGCACGCCGCCCTTTCCGCAGCGGGCGATCAGGGCTGTTGCGCCGTTGTCCTTCAGAGCGGAAACATCGTGCTCGGAGTAGGACCGGCCTTCACGCTGGCGCTCTTTCGGATCGTAGGCGGATACGTTGATGACCTGAGGCATCCGGGTGGAGGTTCCACCACCGCCGCAGTGGGTGAGAATCGGCACGATCGCGAGGAAAAGCAGGGAAGAAACGCGCATGGCCCACTCAAGATGATTCATGGCGACACTGCAAGGATGTCGCTCAAGGGGCACGGAACTCCAGAAGCAACGCCTTTGATGCCAGTGGCTCCGGGAAGACTTCACCGCTGAAGAAAGCCCAGTCCTTGTCGGTGGTCTGGTCCTGGATCTGCGCAGTGCTCACCACCCAACTTCCATCGGAGAGCTGCACCTTGAGCCGGGCCTGGCGGAACTTGAACTTATCGACGTTGGTCGAGCGGTGAATCTCTAGCTTGTTCTCATTCTTCAAGAGCTTCATCGCCGCCGCATCCAAGGGGATCGTGAAGGCCTTCCAATCATCGCCCACCACGGGCAAAGCGGCGATCCTGGCGCCATTCAGCCAAACTGTCTTCTCTCCAGCGTCGGAAGGATTCACGCCAAACAGGTCGATGAGGAGCATCGCGGATTTCAAGGCAGTGAGCTCACCGGCCTCCAGGGCGCGTTGCGGGATGGGAGGAGCCTTGACCGGATGCTCCGCCATCACCTGGACCGTCTGACGGCGGAGGCCGGCATCGATCGCCCATGGCAGGGCTTTCCCTCCGAGCGCGGCATCCTCCGCCTTCCGATCCAACAACAGCCATGACTCCGCCGCCGTGTCGCCGTCGGGACCTGCCAGGATCTCCACTTTCACCGACTTGCCAAGGTTGGCCTTGAGATCGAAGGAAGCCATCTCCCAGGCTCGCGCCTTGTTGCTCGGCATACCGGCGCGGGCATAGCCGGGAAAGGGATTGAGCCTCGCCTTGCTGGCGGTCTTGGGCTCAATGATCGCGCCGTTGATCCGCACTTCGGGCATGATCGGGTAGCCGATGACCAGAAGTTCGGCTCGACCTGCGGCATCCGATGGAACGACGAAGCAGGCCTCGTGCTCATTCACCTTCGCGATCTTCACCGGAGAAAGTGGCTTCAGTTTATCTGGAGAAGTGACCGGAGAAAACTCGATCGCCAGAGTCTGATAGCCCGGCACTTCGACCCGAAGTTCCTTTCCGGAGATCGTGGAAGAAAGAAGGTCACCTCGATACGGATACACCACCCGCTCGACCAAGGGCTTCCCCTCATACGGAATCGTCAGCACCTGCGGAGCCGCCGAGGGATTGCGGGTCACCAACACGCCATCGTTGC
>JAIYDT010000608.1 GCA_027487355.1 Verrucomicrobiaceae bacterium | reverse complement strand
CGACTCGAGCAGCTCCGCCAGCAAACCGCCAAGCCATGACCTTCCCCGCTTCCCGGCTCAGTCTCCTCTTCAGCGGCCTCATCCTTCAGGCGTCCGCCGCTCCGTTCGACGACGTCCAGACGATCCTCGAAACCCGCTGCGTGGAATGCCACCACGCGGAGAAGATGAAGGGCAACCTGCGCCTCGACACCCGGGCCGCGATGATCACCGGCGGCGACGATGGAGCGGCCATCGAACCCGGAGACCCGGCCAAATCCAATCTCATCAAGCGCGTCCACCTCGACGAGGACGACGACGAAATGATGCCGCCGAAGAAGAGCGGAAAGCCGCTGACGAAGGAGGAAATCGCCGCCCTTGAAACCTGGATCAAGAACGGCGCCGAGTGGCCCGAAGGCATCACGCTTTCTCCCAGTTCGAAAACCTCGCTCCCCCGCTGGGACGCCGCGCCGGATCCGGAGATCGCGTCGATCGAGGCCTTTCCGAAAAGCGTCACCCTCGAGTCCGCCGCCGACTTTCATCGCGTCATTGTCATCGCCCGCTTCAAGGACTCCGTCACCTGTGACATCACCCGCCAATCGAAGTTCACCCTTTCCGATCCCTCGCTCGCCTCGCTGCTGGAAACCACGCTGACCCCGAAAAAGGACGGCTCCACCTCCCTGCGCATCGAGTATCGCGGTCTCGCCACCGAGGTTCCGGTGATCGTCAAGGATGCCACCAAGCCGCGTCCCGTCTCGTTCCAGCTCGACGTCATGCCGGTTCTAACCGCTTCCGGTTGCAACACCGGTTCCTGCCACGGCTCCGCCCGCGGTCAGGATGGCTTCCACCTGTCGCTGTTCGGCTTCGACCCCAAGGGCGACCATTTCCGACTGACCGGGGAAATGGCCGGCCGCAGGGTCAACCTGGCCCTGCCCGAGGAGTCCCTGCTCATCACCAAGGCCATCGGTGGCGTGCCCCACACCGGCGGCAAGCTCTTCGCCAAGGACAGCGCCTTCTACAACACCCTCGTCGATTGGATCCGCAACGGCGCCACCTTCGACGCCGACGGCATCGCCCAGCCCACCGGCATCTCCATCGAGCCTCCGCAGGTGCTGATGAAGGGCGAGGACTCGCGCCTTCCCTTCACCGTCCGCGCCACCTACTCGGACGGCACCGACCGTGATGTCTCGACGCTTTCGAATTTCTCCACCTCGAACGACAACTCGGTCACGATCGACAAGCGCAAGGGCATCGCCGCCTCCAAGCACCCCGGCGAGGCCTTCCTGCTTTCCCGCTTCCACACCTTCACCGAGGGCACCCAGGCCATCGTGATCCCGGCCAACGTCGCCTACACCAAGCCGCAGCTCGTCGAGAACAACTACATCGACCACCACGTTTACGCGAAGCTCGACAAGCTCCGCATCCTGCCTTCCGAGCTTTGCAGCGATGAGGAATTCATCCGCCGCACCCACATCGACATCGTCGGCCGCCTGCCCTCTGCTGAAGACCGTGCGGCCTTCCTCGCGAATGCCGATCCGAAGAAGCGCGAGGCCCTCGTCGATGACCTGCTCACCCGCAAGGAATTCACCGAGATGTGGGTGATGAAGTGGGCCGAGCTGATGCAGATCCGCACGTTCAACGACGGCGACAAGCAGGTCAGCTACAAGGCCGCGCTGGGCTACTACAACTGGCTGCGCGACCGCATCGCCGCCAACGTGCCGTTCAACGAACTGGTCCGCCAGCTTCTCTCGGCCGAGGGCGGCACCTTTGCCAATCCCGCCACCAATTACTTCCAGCTTGAGCAGGAGGTGCTGAAGCTCACCGAAAACGTCGCCCAGGTCTTCATGGGCACCCGCATCCAGTGCGCGCAGTGCCACAACCATCCCTTCGATCGCTGGACGATGGACGATTACTATGGTTTCGCCGCCTTCTTCGCCCAGGTGAAACGCAAGCCCGCCGAGGACCCACGCGAGCGGGTGGTCTTCGATGGCGAAGGCGAGGTGCAGCATCTGGTGACCAAGCAGAACGTGCCGCCGAAGTTCCTCGGTGGACCGAAACCGGAGATCAAGAAGGGCGATTCACGCCGCGCCTCGCTCGGCACCTGGCTGACCTCGACCGACAATCCGTGGTTCGCCCGCAATGTGGCCAACGTCGTCTGGGCCCATTTCCTCGGCGTGGGCATCGTCAATCCGGTGGATGACGTCCGCGTCTCGAATCCGCCGTCGAATCCCGAGCTGCTCGATGAACTGAGCAAGAAGTTCGTGGCCTACAACTACGACTTCCGGAAACTGGTGCGCGACATCTGCACCTCGCGGACCTATCAGCTTTCCAGCCGCACCAACCTGACCAATGCCAGCGACGAGACCAACTTCTCGCACGGCATGATCCGCCGCATCCGGGCCGAGGTGCTGCTCGACTGCATTTCCCAGGTCACCGCCACGCCGAACAAGTTCAAGGGCCTGCCGCTCGGCGCGCGGGCGGTGCAGATCGCCGATGGCAACACGTCGAACTACTTCCTCACCACCTTCGGTCGTGCCACGCGCGGCACCGTTTGCTCCTGCGAGGTCAAGATGGAGCCGAACCTTTCCCAGGCACTCCACCTGCTCAACGGCGACACCACCCAGCAGCGCATCCGTCAGGGCAGGATCGTGGAAAGCCTGCTGGCTGAGAAAAAGCCACCCGCTGAGATCATCGACCGCCTCTACCTCGGCACCCTCGGAAGGGCACCGACCGAGGCCGAGAAGAAGAACCTGCTCGACGCAATGGGGGATCTCAACAAGCCAACCCTGGTCAAGGAAACCCTGGAGGACATCTTCTGGGCGCTTCTGAACTCCAAGGAGTTCATTTTCAACCATTGATCCGCTGCTGGCGGAATTGGGCCTTTCAGCGCCTCGCAGGATGACCTATTCCCCTCAGGTCAAAGATCCTCATGCCTTTCTATCTACCTGCCATCATCGGTTCGCTCTGGGGAACGTTTGAATTCAGTCTGGCCCTCGCCAAGCGATCCAAGTCCGACGCCACTTCAAAAGACCAGCGCTCGCTGGGCCTGATCTGGCTGGTGGCCCTGGCTGCCATCGGTCTGGGCGTCGCCTCCGCCCGTCACGTGCCCGCACTGGCAGTGCCTTGGCCGGAGCCGATGAAGGTGACCGGCTGCGGCCTCTTCGCCGTCGGCTTGTCCTTGCGCCTCTACTCGATCATTTGCCTGGGTCGCTTCTTCACGACCAATGTGGCCATTTCCAACGACCACCGCCTGATTGAATCCGGCCCGTATCAGTTCATCCGGCACCCCAGCTACACCGGAAGCCT
>JAIYDT010000437.1 GCA_027487355.1 Verrucomicrobiaceae bacterium | reverse complement strand
CCGGATGAGTGATCTCGATCAAGGTCGCCTCCGCATTCCTCACCAGCGTTGAAAGCCGCGTCTCCACCGTCGGCCAGGGCAGGCCGGTGAATGGTGGGGTGGATGAGCGCATGACCCGAACGTGGGGAGGGAATTGACGGGATGCAACCTTGCAGGCACCACCTCCACCGGGACAGCGCGGTCATTCTCCATTCAAATGGTCCCGCCTTTCGAAGGGACAGACATGGCCAGATTCCGGGCCATTTTCGCTGGAGGTCGCTTCCTGGACGGGTAGCGTACCGGCGGAAGGACGGTTGGCCATGAGGAGACCGCCATCGTGATTTTCCTATCAGTCCATCGGCTCATCATATCATCCATGAACCCCAGTCGTGACGCCGTCTTTGATCAATGCCGAAAACGGCTTCATGGGCACTATCCTGTCCCGGTGCGCAAGTCCTTGCTCGAATTGGCGGAGTTTGTAGATCCTGGTCTCATGCCGGATTCCTATGGATCGGGCGAAGCGGTTGGGCAACTCGAGCGAAAGGTCGCCGAGCTGTTGGGCAAGGAGGCCGCCTTGTTCTTTCCGAGTGGCACGATGGCCCAGCAAATCGCGCTCCGCTGCTGGGCGGACAGGACCGGAAACCCAAAGGTCGGATTGCATCTAACAAGCCATCTGGAGCAACATGAGGAGAACGGCTATCAGATCCTGCATCCACTGAAGGGAATCCTTCGCGGTGATATGGAATCGCCCCTCGGCATCAGGGATCTGCAATCCATCCACGAGCCATTGGGCAGCGTCGCCATCGAGTTGCCACAGCGCCACTCGGGTGGCATCCTGCCGCAGTGGCAGGAGCTTGTGGAAATGAGCGAGTGGTGTCGGGAAAGGGGCACCTGTTTCCATGTCGATGGCGCACGACTTTGGGATTGTGCGCCATTTTACCAGAAGACCTACAGCGAGATCTCGGCGCTCTTCGATTCGGTTTATGTCTCCTTTTCAAAAGGGCTTGGATCGATCGGCGGCGCGGCGATTGTCGGACCGGAAAGCCTGATTCAGGAAGCGCGCGTCTGGCAAAGGCGACATGGCGGAAATCTCTTCAATCTCTTTCCCCTCGCCTTGTCATCGCTGCATGGACTCACCACGCGCTTGGATCGCTTCCCGGCCTACCATGCCAAGGCAAAGGAGGTGGCTCAGATCATCTCTTCGCTGTCCCATATTTCGGTGACCCCCGGGATTCCGCAAACCAACATGATGCACCTGTCGTTCGATGCGGGTCAGCAATCGGTCGAGGATGCCCTCCTGCAGACCTCCCTCGAAACCAATATCTTCATCGCACGACGGTTCTGGAAGCGATCATTTACTGATAAGTTGGCCGTAGAGATCTACATCGGTGATGGCGCCATGGATTTGTCCACTGAGGAGATCCGTCAGGTGATGGGCCGTCTCAACGATCTCATTTCAAAGTGACGGGAATCGTGGAATTGCAGGCGCCAACTGTGGGCTTCAGTTGGCAACGCTTAAGATCAGCCAACCCAGCCTAAGTGGAGTTGGGCGGCGACCCTCACTCCATCGGCGCAAGAAGAGAACTCAGCGCAGCGGAGTCGAGGCGGTGGGAAATGTCGGCGTCGGCGAGGAGGGCGTTGGCGCGCCGACATGGGGACAGACAAACTAAACGATCCTAAATGGCATCAAACGAAATAGGATCATTCAATTGACTCAAAATGGATTAGGGCGGCTTTCCTCTTTCCATCGGTACCATTAGCGAGCTGAGCGCGGTAAAATCAAGGCGGTGGAAAATGGCGGCGTCAGCGAGATGGGTTTTCCGCTGCTGGAATTCAAAGATGCGCTCCTTGATGGGGCCGTGCAGCGCTACCTGGCTTTCAGAATCCGATCATGCCTGACCTTGTCTGGCGCTCACGGGAAGGATGCCGAGTTGATTGCGTTTCTGATGCACCCGCGCACTGGAGATTCCTAAGTCTTGCGCGATGACTGCGGCTGGCTCCTTGCCCAGCCTCGCGATGACATCGGGCGTCCAAACACGTGCACTTCTGCGATGTCCTCCAAATGCCGAAATCCCAAGAGAGAGCCTCTTGAGTCGAACGGTGCCGGGACTCAGGTCGAGACGTTCGGCGACTTCGCCATCGTTCATGGTGCCAAGGAGTGCAATTTCCTGAGGCTTCCAGTCAGAAAGCGAGCGGCGAGGACGGTTGGTGCTCTTGCGTCCGGAAAAGGATGGTATCTCCAAGAGTCGGCGCTTGGAAGTGACGCACATGGCGGAGATGCCAAGTTCTTTGGAGAGGTCGCTATCGGACTTCTTGCCGAGCATGGCAACTTCCTGCTCAGTCCAGGTATGCCAGAACTTGGAGGTTTTCGCGTAGCATTGAATGCCAAGACTTCGGCGCTTTTCGATGACCGACTTCCGATAGGTCTTGAGCATGCGTGCCACCTCGGCATCGGGGTACTTCCCGAGTAAGGCGAGATTCTTGGGCGTCCACTTCACAGGCGAAATCGGACGTGAAGGAGCGATTCCCATCATTGAGCGTTTCAGGAAAACGGCGGCCGTCTGAATGCCTAGGCGTCGGGCCAGCTTCCCGTCCGAAATGGTGCCGAGAAGCGAAAGTTGCTTTGGGGTCCAAACGTGGATTTTCTTTGAGGAAGTGGACTTCTTTGTCATGATGCAGGTGGTGGCAAGATTCTCGCGTGACCCTGGAAACAATCCTTGCATAAGGGAGGTTGGTCAAACATCGGTTCGAAAACCCGTTCTTTGAAGAACCTCCATGTTTTGAGCCACCCCGCTCGGTGTCCGGTCGATGCCAAGTGGAGATCTCTGTGTTTCGAAGATATGTTGCGGCGAGTTGAGGTCTTGTTGCCGATGATGAGCCAAGTGAGATTCTCTCACTCCATCGGCGCGAGCAGGGAGCTCAGGGCGGCGGAGTCGAGGCGGTGGGAAATGTCGGCGTCGGCGAGGAGGGCGTTGGCGAGCTGGCTTTTCTGCTGCTGGAGCTTGTGGATGCGCTCCTCGACGGTGCCCTGACAGATGAGCTTGTGGACGAAAACCGGTTTGTCCTGGCCGATCCGGTAGGCGCGGTCGGTGGCCTGCGCCTCCGCCGCCGGGTTCCACCAGGGATCGTAGTGGATGACGGTGTCTGCCGCGACGAGGTTGAGCCCGGTGCCGCCGGCTTTCAGGGAGATGAGGAAGACCGAGGCGCTGCCGTTCTGGAACTGCTCGACGAGCTGGCCGCGGTTCTTCGACTCGCCGGTCAGTTTCATGTACGAGATCTTTCGTAGTTTCAGCCCATCCTCGATCAGAGAAAGCATCGAGGTGAACTGCGAGAACAACAGCGTGCGCCGGCCTTCCTCGACGAGTGTTTCCAAGAGCTCAAAGAGGTAGTCGAGTTTTCCCGATCCAGCGGTTTCGGCCTCCAGCTTCGACTCGCCTTCCAGCTTCAGCAGGCGCGGATCGCAGCAAATCTGGCGGAGCTTCATCAGGGCCTCCAGGAAGACCATCTGCGACTTCTCCATGCCCCGCGCGGCGATGGCCTGGCGGACCCGCTTGTCCATCGCGGCGCGGATGGTTTCGTAGAGGTCCTTCTGGCCGGTGGTGAGCTCGACGGTGTGGATCAGCTCGGTCTTCGACGGCAGGTCCTTGGCGACCTGGTCCTTGGTGCGACGCAGGATCAGCGGCGCAACCCGCTTCTTGAGCGCGGCCTGGCATTCCTCGTTGCCGTCCTTTTCGATCGGATTCCGGAAGCGACGGTTGAAGTCCTCCTGGCCCCCGAGGAAACCAGGCATGAGGAATTTCATCAGGCTCCACAGCTCGCCGAGGTGGTTCTCGACAGGTGTGCCGGAAAGACAGAGCCGGTGCCGGGCATCGATCTGACAGGCCGCCTGCGCGACCTTGGCGGAGGGGTTCTTGATGTTCTGCGCCTCGTCGAGCGCCATCAAATGGTACGAGTGTTCCCGTAGTTT
>JAIYDT010000164.1 GCA_027487355.1 Verrucomicrobiaceae bacterium | reverse complement strand
GCAAGCTGGAGAACTTCCCCTACATCTACACCGCCCTCCTCGACGACTCCCCACCGAAGCCCGTCCGCAAGAAGCCCGTCGGCGGCGGAAAGAAGAAGCGGCGCTGAACCGTGGCGGCGCTTTCCAAGCGCCTGGCCTCCAAGATCATCCTCTGAAAGCCTGGCAGATCCTGCCGGGCTTTTTGTTACAGATCGTTTCCAACCAGCCGAACACTGTCCGGTATCCTCCCTCATTTTGAAACGCGGTTGAGCCAGTAATCCGGGTGTCGGCTGTGGTGCTTCACCGTGAGAATCTGGATCTGATCCGGTTGAATGAGAAAGTAGAGAGCGTAAGGAAATCGCTGCATCAGATAGAGGCGAACACCTGCCTCAAGAACCCGCCAACGTTCTGGATTCTCGCAGATCTCATCCGTTGCAAGATCAACCGCGTCGAGAAACTCCTCACCGAGTGCTCGTCGAAAAAGCAGGCGGCCTCGATCAGTTCAGCCTCGGCTTCAGGGGGGAAATCAACCGCATCCGATCGCTTGTCTCGCAGCCTGCATCACCTCATCATGAGACCGCCCAACGATTGCGCCGGAAGCGAGTTCCTGAGAACGACGGACCGCCTCGTTGAGTGTGTCCTTCTCATCGGCCTCGGGCAGACCCGACTCAATGCTTTGCCATAGTGCTTGAGCGAGCGAAACCCTCTCGGACAATGGCAATTTCATCGCCTCAGCAGTCAGTTCAACCGTTGACATAAGTGGACAGTAACCTTTTGGGAGCTCGCCGTCAATTCGGCACCCCAGCTCACAACTCCCCCGCCTCCAACTCTTCCAGGTAGATGAACTCCGGCGACTTCACCCCGGCTTCGGCGCGGATCCTGACGAGCTCTGGGGACTCGAAAAAGCGCTTCGCCGCCGGGATCGAGGTCCAGACGGAGAAGTGGACGATCTTGTTGGGATCGAGTTCATATTTCAGGACCTGATACGAACGCTCCCCGGCCGAATGACGAATGCCCGCTGCGGCATCGAAAACTTTTTTCCAGGCATCGTAATCGGCGACTTCGTGGATGATGAGGACGTGGGGCATACGGGAATGGTGGCAGCGCTTTCCAAGCGCGTCGCCTCTTGTTTTGGCTTGGCGGATGGAATCCGCCGCCACGGCTTGATTCAGAAATCGTCCGCGACCGATCCTTGCCTCGTTTCCGCCGTCAAGAATCCCACCAGGCCATTGGTGAATCTCCAGAGTCCCAGACCAACTGAGATTGCGCAGGCACCAATGACAACTCGTGGGATGAATTGAAGTCCAAACCATAGGACAGAAAACAACAATGCACCTCCGACCATCATCATGAGTCCCAGTCCCATTCGCTTTCTGAATTCCTGGCGAAAGGTCGCCACCCTCTCTCGGTGTGCCGTCAGGTAAATCGCCTCCGCTTCCGCGCCTTCCACTCCATTGACGCGGAGGCGATCGAAAACAACCGCCCTGCCCTCTCCCCAAAGTACCATCTTCAGGATCGCATCGTAAAGTGGATGGTTCTCCGGGGAATCCGACATCTGTTTGTTTAGCGATACCGGGGAGAAAGGCTCAACCCAGATTCCTCAACGGAGTGGTGGCGTCGCCGAGCTTGCCGGTCTTGACCCCGGCCTTGTCGAGGAGGCCCATCCATAGCGAGCAAAGCGGCGTGCCTTCATCGCTGACGATGTGGCGGCCGGTGCGGAGCCCGCCGTTGGCTTTTCCGGCAACGACGATCGGGACGTTCTTGGGATCGTGGGCGTTGCCATCGCGGATCGGCGAGCCGAAGGCGATCATCGAGTGGTCGAGCAAGGTGCCGTCGCCTTCCTTGATCTCGGACATGCGATCGAGCATCCCGGCGTACTGCTCAACGTGCCAGCGGTTGATCTTTTCATACTGGGCGAGCTTGGTGGCGTCGTTGCTGTGATGGGAGATCTCGTGGTGACCGCCATTGACGCCGTCGAGGAATGAAAAGTTCCGGCCGGTGACATCATTGCCGAACATGAAGGAGGCGACGCGGGTGGAATCCGACCAGAAGGCCAGCACCATGAGTTCGGTCATGATGCGGCAGTGCTCGGTGTGGTCGAAGCGCGGGCGTGAGTTGAGTTCCTCCTCGCGCGAGGCCTTGCCCATGCCTTTCGAGATGCGCTTGTCGAGGGCGTCCATCTGCTTGAGCAGCTCGGCGGGAAGATTCTCCCCGGCTCCGAGGGTGGCGGCTTCCTGCTCGATGCGGCGCTCCACCTCGCGGATGGATTCGAGATACTGCTCGAGCTTCTGCTTGTCGGCCGTGCCGAGCTTTCCCTGGAGGCGTTTCGCGTCCGACTGGACGAGATCGAGGACCGACTTGTCGGCGGAGGCCTGCTTTCCGGCATTGGCGGAAGGCGCGCGGAACAGGCGGTCGAAGGCGACGCGGGGATTGATCTCGCAGGGCAGCGGGACGGTGGAGGTTTTCCAGGAAATGTGGGAGCCGTAGAGACGGGTGTAGTTGACGTTGGTGTCGATGCCGGAGGTGATGGGCTCGGTGCCGAGCTCCAGCGAGGGCAGCTTGGTGCTGTTCCCGATCTGCGCGGCGGCGATCTGGTCCATCGAGATGCCGTTGGCGTTGATGTCGGAGCCGGTGGTCTTGGTGATCGTGGTGCCGGTGAGCCAGCCTGCGGTTTTCACGTAGTGGCCATCCCCGGTGAACGAGGCCTTGTTCTGCAGCCCGGTGAAAATGAGCAGGTCCTCCCGATGTTTTTCCAAGGGCGAGAGGATCGGCGAAAGCTTGAAGCGCGAGCCATCGCCCTCCGGCGTCCAGCGGTCGGCGCGAACCCCATTCGGCATGTAGAGCAGGCCGATGCGGACCGGATAGGAACCGCCGAGCCCGGCTGCGAGCAGGGGGCGCATCGACTCCAGGAACGGCAAGGCGAGCGTGGCCCCGGCACCGCGAAGGAAACTGCGGCGGGGAAGGAGCCATTTGTTGAGGTTCAGGTTCGACATGGGAGAAGATTCAAGAGGTCAAGATTCAAGACTCAAGAGAAGAGGTCACCGTTTGGCGCTGCGGTTCTGGAAGGGGTGGGATTCGACGATGCTGAGGATGAGCGACTGCGTTTTGAGGTCGTTTTGCCGCAGCTTTTTCACAAGGTCGATGATGACAGGTTCGTCGTAGTATTCAAGTGGCCTTCCAAGGGCGTAAGCTAGCATTTTCCGGGCGATGTTGCGGAGGAAGAGTTCGTCCGACTCCAAAAGGAGCTTTTTCAGTTCGGAGGGGGTGGAAAAGGTGATGTCGCCGGGCAGTCGGGCCATGGAATCAACCGGTTTGCCGTTGGCATCGGTGCTGCGCCAGCGGCCGATGGCGTCGAAGTTCTCCAGCCCGAAGCCGAGCGGGTCGATTTTTTCATGGCAACCGGCGCAGTTCGGCTGCTTGCGGTGCTGTTCGAGCTGCTCGCGGAAGCTGAGTTTGGCGGCGGACTTGTCGTCGGCGGGGAGCACGCCGGCATTTGGCGGCGGAGGGGGTGGTGGCGTGCCGAGGAGGTTGTTGAGGATCCATTTTCCGCGCTTCACCGGGCTGGTGCGGAGAGGCATCGAGGTGGTGGTGAGAATCGAGGCCTGGCCGATGATGCCGCCGCGGTTCGGGTCGGTGAGTGGGACTTTCCGCATTTGGGGCCCGCTGACGCCGGCGATGCCGTAGTGAGTGGCGAGCTCCTCGTTGACAAAGGTGTAATCGGCGGCGACGAGGTCGAGGACCGGACGGTTGGCGCGGATGAGATTGGAGAAAAAGTCCACCGATTCGCGATACATGGCGCTGCGCAGGCCGGGCGTGAAGGTCGGGTAGCGCTTCGGATCAGGCTCGGCCACTTCGCGGAGTTCGTCGAAGCCGAGCCACTGGCCGGCGAAGAAGCGCGACATCGACTCGGCCTTCGGGTCGGCCAGCATGCGCAGGACCTCGCTGCGAAGCACGGCGGGGTCGGAGAGCTTGCCGTCATTGGCGAGCTTGAAAAGGGCGCGGTCGGGCATCGAGGCCCAGAGGAAATAGGAAAGTCGGCTGGCGAGTTCGAAGTCGCTGATGCGCCATTCGGTTTTCCCCGGCTGATCGGCCTCGAATCGGAACAAGAATGAAGGATGGACCAGCAGCGACTGAAGCGGCAGGCGCAGCGCGTCCTCGTAGCTGGCCCCGGCAGCGAGCTGCTTTTGGAAAAGCGCGAGCATTGGAGCGAGCTCTTCGTCGGTGACCTTGCGACGGAAAGCGAGTGAGGCCTGGACGGTCAACACACCGCGCGCGGCCTTGTCGGGCGGCAGCTTTTCCGTCGGCGTCATCAGGATCACCCGCGACTTCCGCTCGGGACTGGCATAGACCGATTCGATGACCTTCTTTGACGCGGCGAGGTATTTCTCCAGCAAGGAGGGCTGCACAAAGAGGGAATCCCCCACATTGTCGAAGCCTTCGCCCCCTGCCCCGTCTTCGGGAAACTCACGTCCGGCTTGGAAATCGATTCCGAACAGCTCGCGGACCGTCAGATTGTATTCGTTGCGATTCAGGCGACGGACGGTCGGCCGACCCGGATTGCGGGGGAAATTCCCCTCCTCGAGAGACTTCAGCACCGCTCGTAGCTCGCTGACCACGGCCTTGCGCTCGTCGTCCGAAGGATGCTCCTCGGCGTCCCGTGGCGGCATCTTGCGGTTCTCGACCTGGCTGGCCAGGGACTTCAGGAACTGATGTTGCTTGTAGGCGCCGAGGGTGGAGGTCAGCGTGTGGACGTCGATCCCGCCCTTCGACTCTTTCTCGTCATGACACTCGTAACAGTATTTCTGCAGGAAAGGTGCCGCTTTTTCGGCAAAACGGTCCTGCGCGGCGAGGAGGCCGCTGGAGAGAAGCAGGGCAATCGGAGTGAGACAGCGCATCGGAAGGCAGATCGCTTAACGCCATCAACGCCGGCCCCCTTTCAGAACTCGCCCCGGAACGAGCAGCGGGCGGTCGGGGTCTCGTAGATCACGATTTCTGCCAGTCCGGGGAGGTCCGGCTCCAGTTTCCGCCAGAACCAGGCCGCCATGCGCTCGATCGTCGGGCTTTCCAGGCCGGGGACGTCGTTCAGGTAGCCGTGGTCGAGCTGGTCGATCAGCGGCTCCATCGCCTGCGAAATCCGCTTGTGGTCGTAGACCCAGCCGATGGTCTCGTCGACCTCGCCCTCGATCGAAATCTCGATCTTGAAGCTGTGGCCGTGCATCCGGCGGCACTTGTGGTCGTCCGGGAGGCTCGGTAGGGTGTGGGCGGCTTCAAACCGGAAATCCTTCGTCAATCGGGCTCGCATGCTGGAAGCCTAGGGAAATCGAAGCCGCTTCGTCATTCGGAAATTCACCTTTGTCATTCTCTTGCATCGCCGGATTACCCCCCCTACGGTCCCGCCCGCCGCGCCATGAAAGCCATCCTTGCTCTAGAAGACGGTCGGACTTTTGAAGGAATTTCCTTCGGAGCCACCGGCACCACCACCGGGGAACTCTGTTTCAACACCTCGATGACGGGCTATCAGGAAGTCGTCACCGACCCCTCCTACCGTGGCCAGATCGTCGCGATGACCTACCCGCAGATCGGAAACTACGGGATCAACCCTGAGGACAACGAGTCCTCCGGCCCGCACGTCCGGGGCTTCGTGATCGGCGAGCTCTGCCACGTGCCGTCGAACTGGCGCTCCAACGAGACGCTCAGCGACTATTTCGCGAAGCACGGTATCCTCGGCATCGAGGACATCGACACCCGTGCGCTGACCAAGCACCTGCGCTCGCTCGGCGCAATGCGTTCCTGCCTCACCACCGAGCTCGACACCGCCGGAGCCATCGAGGCCGCTCGCAACTCCCCTTCGATGGAAGGCATGGACTACGTCGGTGAGGTCTCCACCCCGGAAAGCTACGCCTGGACCGAGGAGTCACGCGACTGGACCATCCCGAACGCCTCCACCGGCATCGTCGGGCCCTACCTTGAGCTTCCGCCCGTCCGTCACCGCATCGTGGCCTTCGACTTCGGCATCAAGACCAACATCCTCCGCCGCCTGCGCCAGGCTGGATTCGAGGTCGAAGTCCTGAACTCCCGCACCAGCGCCGAGCAGGTCCTGGCGAAAAATCCAGACGGCATCTTCCTCTCCAACGGCCCCGGAGATCCGGCGGCGCTCGGCTACATCCACGAGGAAATCCGCAAGCTGCTCGGCAAGAAGCCGATCTTCGGCATCTGCCTCGGCAACCAGATCCTCGGCCACGCCTTCGGAGGAAAAACCTTCAAGCTGAAGTTCGGCCATCGCGGCGGCAACCAGCCCGTCAAGGATCTCCGCAGCGGCCGCATCTCGATCACTTCGCAGAACCACGGCTTCGCAGTCGATGCCGACTCGCTGCCCTCGAACGTCGAGGTCACGCACATCAATCTCAACGACGGCACCGTCGAAGGCATCCGCCACAAGGACATGCCGGTCTTCTCCGTCCAGTATCACCCGGAAGCCGCCCCCGGCCCGCACGATGCGAACTACTTCTTCGAAGAGTTCGCGCAGCTCATCGACTCGACGAAGTGAACCGCGAATGGACGCAAATGGACGCGAATTTGATTCATAAGGATGAGGTCTATGCCATCGTTGGCTGTGCGATGGCGGTTCTCAATGGCATTGGCCATGGATTCCATGAAAAGCCTTATGAAAATGCGCTCGCAGTGGAACTCTCTCACCAGGGCATCCCGTTTGAACAGCAGGCACGCTTTTCGATTTCGTGGAGGGGAACCCAGGTTGGAGAATATGTGCCTGACCTCATCGCTTACGGGCTGGTGGTAATTGAAACCAAAACTATCGACCGCATCACTGACATCGAACGAGGCCAAATGCTCAACTACCTCAAGATCACCGGTCACCAAGTCGGCGTTATTCTGAATTTCAAACACCCTAAGCTGATGTGGGAGCGAGTCGTTCTCACCAAGCACTCCTAAATCCAACCTTCGCGTCCATTCGCGTTCATTCGCGTTCATTCGCGGTTTAAAAAGATGAATACTATCATAGTCGGACTCCAATGGGGAGATGAGGGCAAGGGCAAGATCGTCGATTTCCTCACCGAAACCGCCGACGTCGTGATCCGTGGCCAGGGCGGAAACAACGCCGGTCACACAGTCATCGCAAAGGGCACGAAGTATGTGCTCCACCTGCTGCCCTCCGGCATCCTCTGGGATGACAAGATCAACGTCATCGGCAACGGCGTCGTCGTCGATCCGGTCGGCCTCGTCGCGGAGATCCAGAAGGTCGAGGGCCAGGGAGTCTCGATCACCGAAGACAAGCTCTTCATTTCCGATCGCGCCCACGTCGTGCTGCCTTTCCACAAGGAACTCGACGCCGCCCGCGAGATCGCCCTTGGCGACCAGAAGATCGGCACCACCAAGCGAGGCATCGGCCCGACCTACGCCGACAAGGTGAACCGTTGCGGCCTGCGGATGGCGGATCTGTTAGACAAGGAATTCACGACCGCCCAGATCACGCGTCGCCTCGTCGATGCCAATGAAGTGCTCGCCAAATACGACCTTCCGACCTTCGAAGCCGCGCAGGTGATCGAGGAGGTTTACACCGCCTTCGAACGCCTTGGCCCGCACATCACCAACACCATCCCGATCCTCCACAAGGCCTGGAAATCGGGCCAGACGCTGCTGTTTGAAGGTGCCCAAGGCACCCTGCTCGACATCGACTTCGGCACCTATCCCTTCGTCACTTCCTCGAACACGACCGCCGGCGGTTCCTGCACCGGCTCCGGCCTGCCACCCACGGCGGTGCAGCGTGTGATCGGGGTTTGCAAGGCCTATACCACCCGCGTCGGCTCCGGTCCTTTCCCGACCGATGACGAAGGCCTTTCCGAATACCTCCACGGCCTCGGCCGCGAGTTCGGAGCCACCACCGGTCGCCCACGCGGCTGCGGTTGGCTCGATACGGTCCTGCTGCGCTTCGCCTGCATGGTCAATGGCGTGACCGACCTCGCCGTGACGAATCTCGACGGCCTCGACGCCTACGACACGATGCAGATCTGCGTCGCTTACGACGTCGACGGCGTCCGCCACGAGCTCCCACCCGCCGATCGCTCGGCCTGGGAAAAGGCAAAGCCGATCTACGAAACCCTCACCGGCTGGAAGACCGACACCACCGCGTGCAAGTCCTTCGACGAACTGCCCGAGCAGGCCAAGGCCTACCTCAAGCGCCTCAGCGAACTCTGCGACGCGCCCGTCAGCTTTGTCGGCGTGGGCCCGGATCGTGCTCAAACACTCGTCGTCTGATCTCACGGAAATTTCACCGTCTCCTCATCCGCGCGAGCACTTCAACGTGCATGCTCGCTTCCATCCATGGCACACAACTCCGACATCCCCCGTCACATCGCCATCATCATGGATGGCAACGGCCGCTGGGCCAAGGACCGCGGACTGCCGCGACGAGAAGGCCACCGCGCCGGAGCTGAATCGGTGCGCGAGGTGGTGGATGCCTG
>JAIYDT010000409.1 GCA_027487355.1 Verrucomicrobiaceae bacterium | reverse complement strand
GGAAACGCGACGCGCACGCCGCAGGACGAATCGAAGGTGAGCTACATCTCGAAGCTCGAACGCGACGATGGCCTGCTGGATTTCACCCGATCCGCTCTTGAACTGGAGCGGACCATCCGTGCCTACGATCCCTGGCCGGGCACGTTCCTGAATGTCCTCGAAAACGGGAAACCACGCCGCTTGAAGGTGTTTCCGCCGACACGGGTGATCGACTGCGACCTGGCACCGGGTGTGATCGAGGTCGTGGAAGGGGAGCTGCTGATCGGCACGGCAGAGGGGGCCCTGAAGCTCGAAGTCGTTCAGCCAGAGGGGTCGAAGCGGATGGCCGTCAGCGACTACCTTCGGGGTAAATTGCCGTCGAAGATTTGACATTCGGCACGGAATCTGTTTTCCGGTCGTTCAATGATTTCGTGCGATCAGATTTCCAAGGTGGTGGTGCTTGGTGGCGGCAGTGCAGGCCTGATGGCGGCAGTGACCGTGAAGCGCCTACTGCCGCAGCTCGATGTAAAGCTCATCCGCAGTGCGGACATCGGGGTGATCGGGGTGGGAGAAGGGACCACGGCCGTGTTTCCTTCCCATTTCTTTGAGACGCTCAAGGTTTCAAAGGAAGAGTTCTATCGCGAGACCCAGCCGACCTGGAAGCAGGGCATTCGATTCGAGTGGGGGCCACGTGATTATTTCAATTACACCTTCGAGTTCCAGTACGACGCCCAACGGCAGGGTATGTCCAGTGCCAATGGATTCTATGCCGATGAGGACTGTCGGGATCTCGATCTGCCGAGTGCCTTGATGGATCGTGGAAAAGCCTTTGTTTCCGGACCGCTTGGCAAGCCGCTGGTGCGGGGCAACTACGCCTTCCACATCGAGAACCACCGACTCGTCACCTACCTGGAAAAGCTGGCCGCTCGCACCGGCGTGGAGCTTTCCGAAGGTACCCTCCAATCCGTGGAGCAGGGGCCGAACGGCGATGTCAGTTCGATCACCTTCGAAGACAATCGAAGGATCGAGGCGGATCTTTTCATCGATGCCTCGGGCTTTCGGGCCGAGCTGATCGGTCGGGTGCTGAACGAGACTTTCCTGCCCTTTTCCTCCGGACTTTTCTGTGACCGTGCCATCATCGGCGGCTGGGATCGCGGGGAGGATCCGCTCGTCGCCTACACCACGGCGGAGACGATGGATTCCGGCTGGTGCTGGAAGATCGAGCACGAGCACTGGATCAATCGCGGCTATGTTTATGCTTCGCAGTTCATCAGTGACGATCAGGCCCTGGAGGAGTTCCTGAGAAAAAATCCAAAGGTTTCCAACACCCCGCGGGTGGTGAAATTCCGCAGCGGCCGCTATGACCGGAGCTGGGTGAAGAACGTGGTGGCGATCGGGAACTCGTCGGGCTTCGTCGAGCCCCTAGAAGCCACCGCTCTGGCCCAGATCATTTATGGAACGCGCTGGTTGATCGAGCTGCTCCGCACGACCGACCTCCAGCCATCGGATTCCTCACGCCACCTCTACAACACCCAGATGGGGCGGGCCTGGGATGAGATTCGGGATTTCCTGGCCTTCCACTACAAGTTCAACCACCGCATCGAGTCGCCGTTCTGGAGCCACTGCCATCACGACACCAGCCTGGGTGCCTATCAGGGGCTCTACGATTACTACCTCGACGAAGGCCCGGGTCCGCTGATCATCCACGAGGTTCCTCACAAGCCGAACATTTACGGCGTGGAGGGCTTTCTCTCGATGCTCGTCGGCATGAAGGTGCCCTACAAGCGCAGGCGTGAGCCAACGCCGGCCGAACAGCAGGCCTGGAAGCAGCACTCCGCCGCCATCGCCGCCAAGGCGAACAGCGCCGTCGATTCCGTCAAAGCCCTCGCCGCGATCCGGTCGCCGGGGTGGGTGTGGGAGTGAGGCTATTCGTAAACGTCACGTCGATGGCCAACGGACACCACCAGGATCAACAGTTCTCCATCCCTGATCTGACACAGGATCCGGTAGTCTCCGACCCGGTAGCGCCACAATCCTGCAAGTTCCGCGCGCAGCCCTTTTCCGAATCGGCGGGGATCACTGTCGCCTGAAACCCGCTTGTCCAAGTAGGCAATGATGTCCTGCTGCGCTTGCTTGCCGAGCTTCCGGAGCTCTCTCACGGCACGTGTGTCGAATCTATAAACCCAGCTCATGCTTCACTTCCTCGGCGGAAAGGGTTTTAGCGGGGCGCTTCAAACGTTGTGTGGCCAGGTAGATGTCCTCCAGATCCTCGAGATGTTCGAGGATCGCTTCGCGCGCGTAGAACGTTTTGGTCCGTCCGGTCTTTTTGGCCAGAAGTTCCAAGCGGTTTTCGATTTCCGGATCGAGTCGGATGGCGAGCATACCGATACCCTACATTGCTGTACACGTACAGCAAGAGTGGAATTGGTCTCTCTTCCCGTTTCGAATCTCCGATTTCGATTTTTCTACAACGAAAAGCTGTCCTCCGACGGATCCTTCCCGAGTGCGATCTGCACCTCACCATTCGCCGCGAGATGCGT
>JAIYDT010000607.1 GCA_027487355.1 Verrucomicrobiaceae bacterium | reverse complement strand
GCCCACGGCGGGGGAGATGGCACTTCAGTCGAACGAGCAGATCGGAGACGAACTGGCCAGTGTCGCGGATGCGGCTCAGGCCGATGGGACTCCGACAGCCTCTTCCCCGGCCATCGCCGGAGGCACTGGCGAAGTGGCCCAGCCGTCGTCGGGCGGTTCGGCTCCCAAGGCGACCGGCCGACCTGTTTCCCTCGAAGGACAAACCCTCGGCGCAATCACAGGGGCTCCCGCAAGCGGTCCAGCGGAATCCTCGCCAGAACCGGCGTCCAAGTCCGTCGGCCTGGTGATGCGTTCTTTTCGCCAGCGTGAACTGCCGATCGAGGTCAGCCACGTCAAGAACGGCACTGCGACCATGAAGCTCCGCGGGACCCCTCCGCGGGAAATCCGTGTCAGCGAGGGCCAGACGGTTCCCGGCTCGCGATTGAAGGTCATCGGACTGCGCCGCAAGATGCACAGCGGCAAGGAGAACTTCGGAAAGCTGACCGAGGTCTCGGTGGTCGAGCTTGAGGATTCCGCCACCGGCGTCCGCAGGGAGTTCATTGCCGGGGTCCCCGCCAGCGCCCACGACCCGCTGGCACTGGTGGAAGATTCGTCCACTGGCCGACGTTTCCTCGCCGCGCCGGGGCAGCGGTTCACCGCCAGCGATGGCACGTCCTACACCGTCTCCGATGTCCGCCCGAACCAGATCGTGCTGGTGAACTCCTCGACCGGAGCGACCCAAACCCTGCCGCTGCGGGGCCCGCGTGGCTGAAAACTCTCTCTCACCTTTTCATGGAAACACCCATCATCGCCGGCCGTGGCTCTCCGGTCCGCCAGTTCGCCATCATGCTTCCCAACCGCGTGGGCGCCCTTGCGGCCCTGGTGAAGCTTCTTCGCGGCAGCGGCATCGAGGTGCTCGGCCTCAGTGTCCAGGACTCGCGCGACGCCACCATCGCTCGCATGATCATGAGCGATCCGGACACCGCCGAGCACATCTTCATCGAGAAGGGAATCCCGCACACCACCTGCGAGGTGCTGGTCGTGGCACTCCGCGAGTCGGGACCTGGCCTCCTCCAATGCCTGGATCACCTCATGGGCGCGGAGACGAACATCGACTTCGCCTACTCGCTGATGCCGGGACCGGAAGGCCAGTCCCTGCTCGCGATGCACGTCGAGGACTACGATTTCGCGATCAGCGTCCTCAACGGCAGCGGCTTCAAGCTGATGTATCAGGAGGATCTGAGCCGTTAGGAATCAGCCCGCTTCTTCATCTTCGAACGGAGGACCTCGATCACCATCGGCAGGACCGAGATGCCGATGATGGCCAGCACGACGATCTCGAAGTGCTTCTTCACCCACTCGTTGCTGCCGAGATACCAGCCGGCGGGAAGGATCAGGCCGACCCACAACAACGATCCGATCACGCTGAAGGAAATGAAACGGCGGAACGGCATCGCACCGGTGCCCGCCACGAAGGGGGCGAAGGTGCGCACGATCGGCACGAAACGCGCCATGATCAGGGTCTTGCCGCCGTAGGTCTCGAAGAACTGGTTGGTCTTTTCGAGATAGGTCGGCTTGACGATCTTCGGGAAGCGGCGGATCAGCCAGTTGCCCGAACTACGACCGATCCAGTAGTTGGTGGTGTCGCCGAGGGCGGCGGCTCCGAGCAGCACGATGGCCGCGATCCAGGCATTGAGCCCGGAGCCATCGCGGGCGGCGATCGCTCCGATCGCGAAGATCAGCGAATCTCCGGGCAGGAAGGGGGTGATCACCAGGCCGGTCTCACAGAAGACGATGAGAAACAGCAGTCCATAAACCAGGGCTCCATATTGGTGGGTGAACTTGTCCAGGTGCTCTGGGAGGTGCAGGAAGAGGTCGAGGATTTCCTTCATGGGTCAGCTATGTTCGGGGCGTGGATCACGGGTGAGAAGTTCGAGCATGGCATGCGGCGCAGGCTTGCCTTGGTAGAGAATGCTGTAAACGGCGTCGATGATCGGAGTCCTGACACCCGCCTTGCGTGCGGCGTCGTGGATCGAAAGCGTGTTCGGAACGCCTTCCGCCACCATGCCGAGTGAGGCGACCGCCTCCTCAAGTGTGCGTCCTTGGCCGAGCGCCAGTCCGACACGGTGGTTTCTCGAATGCTCGGAGAAACAGGTGACGATCAGGTCACCCACGCCGGAAAGGCCGGAAAAGGTCTCCATCCGTCCGCCCAGCGCGGTGCCGAGGCGGGTCATCTCCGCCAGTGCCCGCGTGACCAGGGCGGCCACGGCGTTGTCGCCCAGACCCAGTCCGTGGGCCATGCCGGCGGCGATGGCATAGACGTTCTTCACCGCCCCTCCGAACTCGATGCCGGCGAGATCGTCGCTGGTGTAGGAGCGGAAATGCGGCAGCGTGAAAAGGTCCTGAAGTCTGACCGCGAGATCGTGGTCGTCGGAGCCGATGACCGCGCAAGTGGCGAGGCCGGTGGCGATTTCCTCGGCGTGGTTCGGGCCGGAAAGCGCCGCGATCGGGTTCTGCGGAAAGATTTCCTGGAGGATCTGGCTCATCCGCTCGCCGGTGGTCTTCTCGATGCCTTTCGCGCAGGAAAGCAGCACACGATCCGGGGCAAGTCCGAGGCTGGCCAGCTGGGCCGCGATCGCCCGGGTGGCGGAGGTCGGCACGGCGAAGACGATCAGCGGATGGGAAAGCGCCGCCGCGAGGTCGCTGGTGGCGTGGATGTTGTCGGCCAGAGCGACCGTGCTGAGGTAGTGCGGATTGCGATGCTGGTGGTTGATCGACTCGATCGTTTCCGGATCGCGTCCGATCAGCACAACTTCCCGCACCTTCGGCGCGAGCAGCATGGCGAGGGCGGTGCCGAAGGAACCTGAACCGAGGATGGCGACGGAGTTCACGGAAGGGAAGGGGAGTTCAGGCGGAAGGTCGCTTGGATTTCGGCACGAAGCGGTTCTCGGTGCCGGCCATCAGGCGCTGGAGGTTGGAGCGGTGTTTCCAGATCGCGAGCACGGCGATCACCACGGAGAAGGCGAAGAGCGGTTTGTTCCAGGTGCCGGCTGCCAAGCGTCCGTGAAAGGCGGAACCAGCGATTGTAATGAACGGCAAGGCGGCCGCCGCGCCGATGCTGGCCACTGAAACGTAGCGGGTCGTGAAGAACAGCAGCAGCCACACCATG
>JAIYDT010000080.1 GCA_027487355.1 Verrucomicrobiaceae bacterium | reverse complement strand
TAGCCGTAGGAGAGGCGGAGTTCGTTGGCGGAGAGGAGGGCGGACATGCGAGGGCGCGGATATGGAGGAGGATCGGGGAAAGGTCGATGGCGGATCGCGGAAAGTGTGGTTCTGGGTCGGTGAAAGGAGATTTTCAGGGTTGACGACTCGGCCATCCCGAACTTTCCTGTTGCATCAATTGAGACGGCGTCTCAATATCAACAACATTTCAAGCCATGACGACCTTGTCCACCCGTGCCGCCCTGATCCTTCTGAGTTTGACAGCCTCACCGCTGCTTCTGGGGCAGGACGCGATGAATTCGCTCGAGGATCTGGTGGTCACTGCGGAATCGGAAGCGGACGAAACGGTGCAGGACCTGTGGCTGCCGGAGATCGCTGGGGCCTCGATTTTTTCCGGGAAAAAGACCACCGTGCTGGACCTCGACAAGCTGCCGAGGATCGTCGGCAACAACTACCGGCAGGCGCTTTCCCAGACGCCGGGCTTGTTGCTGGCGGAGGAATCCACGCCGCTGGTGAGCATCGGCTATCGCGGGCTGAATCCGCATCGGGCGCAATTCACGCAGATGCTTCGCGATGGCATTCCGATCCACGCGGATCAGTTTGGCTATCCCGAGGCCTACTACACGCCGCCGCTCGACACGGTGGATCGCATCGAGTTTCTCCATGGTGGGGCATCCCTTCAATACGGCCCGCAGCCGGGTGGTGCGCTGAACTTCATCACTCACCGTCCCCGCACCGACAAGGAGTTCTCCATGCGCACGCAGCACGTGGTGGGCAGCGACGAACTTTATTCGACCTTCACCTCGGCGGACGGCACGGTCGGCCAGCTTGGTTACTATGCCTATTTCAATCATCGCCAGGCGGATGGTTTCCGCAGCTCCAACAGCGATTACGATCTCAACAACGGCGCGATCAAGCTGCTCTACACCCTTTCCAACGGAGGACGACTTATCTTCAACGCGGACACCTACGAGGAAACGCACGGCGAGCCCGGCGGCTTGAGTGTGGCGAATTTCGCGCTGGGCAGCCTCGCGGCCACCCGGCTCTACGATGAAATGACCATCTCCCGCGACTCGGTCTCGCTGACTTATGAAATGGAGCCGGACGCGGATTCCTTCTTCGTGGCGAATGTCTGGTGGTCCGAGTATCAGCGCTTCAGCAAGCGTCAGCGCGGCGGTGGCTTCGGCACCCTGCCCACAGGCGGAAATGCAGGCACGAACAGCATCGAGTCGCAGGTTTTCCGCACCCTCGGGGCCGATGCCCGCTATCGTCGCAACTGGGGCTTCGGTGGCGAGACTCCGCACACCTTTTCCGCCGGCGTGCAGGTCTATCATTCGAACTCGCCGCGTCGTGACTATCGCGGCCTGACTCCAGCGGCCGAGGTGGGCGTGCTGACCAATGCCTCCGAGCGCGAGGTCCTTTACGCGCCGTTGTTCATGGAAAACCGTTTCAAGTTCGGGAAGTTCTCCATCACCCCCGGCCTCCGCGTCGAGAACGCCTGGCAGGACATCCGCGAAACGGTGAACCGCAACGTCAACAATGCCGGAGTCGTCACCGGGCTCAACCCGCTTGAATCCATCGACGATCACAGCACCGTGGTCCTGGGTGGGCTCGGCACCGAGTTCGAGCTGCCCGCATCTTCATCGATCTATGGCAATATCTCCCAGAGTTATCGTCCGCGCATCTTCAGCGAGTCCGTGCCGACTGGTCCGACGACCTTTGTCAATGGAGATTTGGAAGAAGGCAAATCCATCGAATACGAGATCGGTGTGCGCGGTCGACCCACCGAATGGGCCACCTTTGATGCCAGTGTTTTCCTGCTCCAGTTCGAGGATCAGATCGGAACCGTCGCGGTCCCCGGCGGCACCTCGCTTCAGAACGTGGGCGACGCCGAGCACAAGGGCATCGACCTCTCTCTCAGCCTCGACCTCCTCGCGATCGCCCGTGGGAAAAAGGGCACCGATTCGCTCGATTGGTTCCTGAACGCCACCTTCCTCGACGCCGAGTTCACCCGTGGCCCGCAGCTTGGAAAGACTCCGCAGTATGCGCCGGACTTCATCCTCCGCAGCGGCTTTACCTTCACTCATGGCGACAAGGGCAAGGTCTCGCTCACCGGCACACTGGTGGATGACCACTTCGCCGATGATGCCAACACCGCCGCCTTCGCGGTTCCCGGCTATTTCACCTGCGATCTCACCGGCGAATACAAGATCCACAAGAACGTCCGCCTCATCGCCGGCATCAACAACCTCTTCAACGAAAGCTACTACTCCCGCGTCCGTGGCGACGGGATCGACCCCGGCAACGGCCGCAACTACTACGTCGGCACCTCGTTCGAATTCTGATGACGGCTTGCCTCACTGGGGCGGCCTGGTGACACTCGCCGCATGCTCAAGGTTTACCTCTACAAGAACTGCTCGACCTGCCGCGACGCGAAAAAGTGGCTGCAGGGGAAGGGGATCGCCTTTCTGGAACTTCCGATCCGCGAAACCCCACCGAGCCCGGCGGAGTTGAAGGCGATGGTCGCGGCCCAGGGCGGGAAATTGTCAGCCATCTTCAACACCTCCAGCGGCGACTACCGCGAGCTCGGCCTGAAGGATCGACTGCCCACGATGAGCGACGAGGAAGCCTTCGCCCTCCAGCAAACCAACGGCAACCTCGTGAAGCGGCCCTTCGTGATTGGAGAGGGGATCGGGCTCGTCGGCTTCAAGGCAGCGGAGTGGGAGAAGGCGTTTGCGTGATTTTCGGTGATATCAGCGTCGGCCGGTCACTGCTGGGGGTCTGTCCAGCGGAGAGCGATATCCACACGACGACCTTCGAAAATCGTTGTCAAATCAAGGAATCCAGCCATTCTAAGCCCAAGTAGTGAATCGCTGATATCAAACGTATTGATCCTGCGATTAAAGACTGTTCGCCAGATAAAAATGAAGATCATAGCAATAGCGCTGACAATCATCTTTCCCGCAGGTTTTGCATTGGCGCAAGATCAAGGGGCGAAGCGTCCGAGAGATCAGTATCTGCAGGCAGGGCCAATTGACCAGGACAACGCGAAGAAGGTGATTGCTGCGATTGAATCCTACCGCAAGATTTTAGCCGCCAAGGACTACAAGCGATTTTACCGTGAGTGCGTCCATTCAACACTGAAGCGGCGAGTGACCGAAGAACAGTTCACGGCACAGATTGCAACGGTTCCGGAGGTCCTCCGTAAGTTCTTTGACGATATTCTGGATGCGCATGGGAAGAAGGGTAGCAAGGATGCAGATTTTCAGATCGGCACGATGTCAAGTGCTTTGGTTCCCGGTTCGTTGATGGTCCAATTCGCTGACCGAATCGATGCAGAACCAAAGACACGCTGGCCGAAGGCTGCACCAGTAAGAATTCAAATCGCTGACGATGGTGGTTCGCTCCGCTTCTACGACATAGACTAGCAAGAAGACCTCAGAACAACTCATGGATGTCAATCGCCCATAGTGATCTCAATTTGCTTCTCATTTCCATCGCGATCACGCGGTGATATCACATCAAACGTTCTGTGTAAATAATGATGTCCATCTTCCAGCGCCTACTGAACCGAAAGCGAAACCCGAAGGACTTCGCGTATTCAGTATTCGCTGAATTTGGTCCTAAGGTTCGTATTGATAGAGACAAGCGATTGAAGGCGAAGTTTCCAGGGGCAAGTTCCAGCGATATTGCGGAATGGTTGCGCGATTTCGATGACGTTGAGAAGAGCGTTTGGTTTGCAGCCGAGGCAGGCGGAAGCGTTCGCAATTCTCGTGACGAACTGGAGAGGTTCTTGCAGTCTCGCTTCGATTGGCTCGATGGTGATGGTCTTCGGATGGCGATTTTTCGTATCGACTATTTCGCTTGGCACGAAGGATTTCATGAGAGTCCAACCATCCACCTAGAAAAAGATGAAGCGTGAGTTCAATCGTGAATCGCACCGTTAGAGGCCTTTCCGACTGAATGGCATCCATGCCGTTTCCGAGGGCGTGGGGCGTGACTTGATCGGATCTTCACGAGTGGAGGCAATTTGAACCGCCGAGGTAGCTTCAATGGGTGCGAGGGAACTCAATCTCCAAGAGCCTTCACCGGTCTGGCTTGGCGCACCTGGCGGCTTGGCGGTGAGGAATCGATCGCCCCGGAATCCCCCGACCGCTTCCGGGTTTTGACAGATGGGCGGACATGGCTATCTTCCCGCCTTTCATTCACAACCCCTTCATCCCATGAGCGAAACCACACTCGAAAAGCACACGTTCCAGGCGGAGATCCGCCAACTGCTCGACCTCGTCGTCCACTCCCTCTACACGGATCGCGAGATTTTCCTCCGCGAGCTGGTGTCGAATGCCTCCGACTCGCTGGAAAAACTCCGCCACCTGCAGGGCACCGAGAAGGACATCACCGATCCCGAGCTGCCCCT
>JAIYDT010000264.1 GCA_027487355.1 Verrucomicrobiaceae bacterium | reverse complement strand
GCTCGCCACTTTTTAACTCGGTCCTTCGCTGCCCGTTCCTTGATGTCGAGGCTGTCCATGATGGCCTTCACGAGGTCGGTGTAGCTCATGGTCTCCTCGCCTCCGAACGCACTGTCGGCCTCGCCTTCCATACGGTCGCGGGTTGCTGCGCTCTTGATCTCGCCAGCGGTCCCGCACGACGTGTGCATGCCCTTCGCGTCGTTCCATGAGAAGCACGGTCCCTGCTCCCTCGGGAGGTAACAGTGCCGCGCCCGCTCTGCCCATATCGTGGTGATTCCGTCCTTGTCCTTGGCGAGTCGAAGGTTGGTCTCCGCCTTCCGTTCGAGCTGTGATCCAAGGTGGCCGCGTGTCTTCCCGGATTCGCTGCCGGGGTTCTCATGTAGGACCGTGACAACCGCGCAGTCGAAAGTGATGGCCAGAGTGTGAAGCTCCGCGACAAGGTCGAAGGCGATTCCAGGATCATTCAGGTTTTCGCAGATGTCACCAATCCCGTCGATCAGGATGGCGAGCACTCCACCGTGCGCCTTGGACGCTGCATTCATTTCGTGCAGAATGGCGACTCGTCTCTGGCGGATGTCGAGGTCGGCCATGGAATAGCTGCGAAACCATGTCGGGGCCTCGATCACGTTGGCTCTCCGGATGGCTCGCCGGACCATCGCGTCGTGATCGTATGGGCTTTGCTCGGTATCGAAGTGAATCAGGGCCTTTCCCTCTGGATTCCATGCATCGAATCCAAGCGTGTCAGGACCTTGCCTTCCATCGGTGAACACCGCCGCGATAACTGCCTCCAGGGCGGCGGATTTCCCTGCCTTGGGAGGTGCCTGAATGTTGGTGATGTTTCCCGGCGTGCATAGTGGCTTCCCGCAAAGCGTGAGGATCGGAGTCGGCTTTTCCGGTGGCTCTCCGAAGTTGAAGGCCCTGACGGCAAGCAGGGCCTCGATGCCTTGCGCGGTCGTGCCCTCTGCGGCCTCGCTCAATTCCCGGATGATCGGGTTTGGATCCTCTCCGGCTTCCATTGCGGATTGCAGCTTCCAGGTGATCAACTGAATCTGCTTGGTGCGGTGAAATTCGCGGATCGCTTGAACGGCGGCTTCCAGTGCCCCCGGGCGCTCGGCGAGCGGTTGATCTGCGATTTCGCAAACCTTGATCCGAAGGGAAGCCCTGTCAGCTTCGGAAAGCGGCTGTTCGAAGATGAATCCTTGCAGCTCCGCAAATCCCTCTCGGCCTTGGTTGAATGCCTCGCGGGATAGCCAAGCGATTCGTTCAAGTTCCGGTGTCGGCATAATCTCGGCTGGCACGTCGAGCGGGCCGACCCAGCCAAAATCCATCGCGCTTCGGATGATCCGGGATGCATGACGATTCGCGGCCGCTTCAAGCGGGGCGTGTGCTCCCTGCCCGTGGATTACCGATTGCGCGGCTGGGTCGGACACGCTATGTCCTAGCCTATCGTTTCGGGTTTTATTGGCGGGCGTCCTTGGAGGGGCGCTCGCCTCTTTCGTTCCGGGGTGCGAGTTCACGTTCGTGCTCCTCTCCCCTCGAATTCGTCGGCACGAATCATTTCGACAAGCTCGTCCATTTCGGTGAGCGACTGAGGCACGTCGAGCGGATCGGTTTCCGCGATCCGCACCGGAAGCGGGATGAAGCCAGGCTCCGGGACGATTGGTGAGCCGGCCCGATCGTCGGCCAACGTCAATTCCGGGGCGGGTTTCATGGCTCCCCTCCCGTCGCAAGGGATTCCAGGTAGTCCCGCATTGAGTCGTAGCTAATGAGCCGGGTTCCATGTTTCTGTCCCCTCTTCTTCATCGAGACGGACTTGATCTTGTTCGCCGCGATCAGTTCGTAGGTGGCCGTGCGGCCCAAGCCAAAGAACCTCGGCACGTCCTTCGGGCGAATCCATTCGGGTTTCAGCTCACCCTGGCGGGAGGCTCCATCATGGCTGTTGGTGTTGCTTTGCACAAAACACCATGAACAACATCGACCCGTCACCGTATACGGGCGCAACTGGGATTAACCTAAAATCCCTTTTTCATCCTCCGAGAGGCCGATTTTACCAGGCTCTTTAATTTGTTCCAGGAGATCCCCTTGAGTCCAAATCCTCGGCTCCGTATCGGGAAGTCGATCTCATGGTCGTCAGTGACGTTGGATGGCTTCCCTCCCAGCCATGAGAGGAATTTCTTGGGTGTGAGCTTGTTGTTGCCAGAGCCCAGAAACTCGCTGATGAGCCTTTCGATCTCGGAGCCGACTCTAGACGTCCTTCGTCCTCCAGAGAGCACCAGCCATCGTTGGATCTGCATTTGCATAGACCCGTCTCCATAGACTTCGTCATTGGCCAGAGTCCGGCCAAATCCGATCGCTGCATTCAGGATCAACCAGAAGTGGTCGCTCTCTTTCGCGGCGGCGAGCCAGCCGAACTCCAGGGGATCACCAAGAGTCGGTTCGTGAAGCAGCGTCTCCAAGGTTTCGGCTGCTTGTGCCTGCACGCCTACGCGGTCCGAGCCTTCTTCCCTCAGCTCCTGGAATCGCCGCATCGCGCGACGAATCTGTTGCTCGACCGATAGCTCCGGGAGTGTCTCGGTGACGGCTCTGACGAAAGGATGCACTCTGACGATGCAATCCATCATCGTTGGGGCGAGCCACCGCCCTCCGTTGTTGATGAGAACCATCGGGATGGGGTGCGAATCCGGAGCCGGCTTCTTGAGGTGACTCTTCATCGCTAGCGCCTCTTTGTCTGCCGTGATCCAGCCCCTCTTGATCCATGAGGCAAGTTGCGTCGGATTGGATCCATTCGCTACGAGCTGGTCTTTCTGCTCCTGCTCGTGTGCCGCCAGCAGGGCCTCCCAGTTCATCTCAAAATCTTCCGGGAGTTCGTAGCCCGCTGGGATGCTTTGCAGGTTGAACAGGAAATCTTCGATTCGCCGGTTCGCTTCTTCCAGTCTCTCCGCCTCGATCCGCTTTTCCGGATTCATGGCCCATTGGGCAAACTGACGAAATTCATCAGGAAACTTCTCTTCGCAGTGCTTCAAAAGGCTCGCGATCTCGTCTTTTCTCAGTTCCATCCTGGTCGGACATTTCTTCTGATTTTTGGCGGCCATGACGGAAGGCGTAGGCTTTCTCGGTGTCAGAATCGAAAGTCTCAGATCAGCCCCGGCACCTTGTCGATGGCCCGGGCTAGGGTTTCCACCTCGTGATGGGAGTAGATCTGATGGACGCCCGAGTCGGTGTGGCCGGTCATTTTCATGCGGAGTTCTTCTGCGACGTCTACATTGGCCAGCCATGAGGTAAACGTGTGGCGCAGGCTGTGGAACCCACGGGCATGGACGGTGCGGCCTGCGGAGATCTTTTTCGAAGCGCTTCCGGCCTTGTCGGGCGTTCCTTGGGCCTTCCGGGTTTCTCCGCGTGATACCCCCGCGAGATCCATGATTGCAGCGAAGGTCAGGGATAGCCCCTTTTGGCCGGAGACGCTCACTTTCGCGAGGGAAGGGAACACTGGCGCGTTGGGATCGTCGGAGATCGGATGGTCCTCGAAGAACGCCTTCAGCTCGCCGTGGAGGGGGATCAGGACTTCGCGTTTCTTCCGCTTGGTTTTCGCCGGAATCAAGCGGATGGCTCCAACGGATAGATCGACGGCTCCCCATTTCAGTTTTGCGATGTCGGCAAGACGGAGTCCGGTGAATGCGCCGACAAGTATCGCACCCCTCCAGTCGGGGCTGGTGGCGGCTCGCGAGAGCTTCATGACCTCGTCGCGGGTAAACGGCTGCCGGTCGATCGAGTCGTCTGTCGGGAGGGCCTCCAAGGACGAAACGGGGTTGTAGGTGATCAGTCCCTCCCTTAGCGCCGAGCGAAAGCCGCTTCCGATGTCCTTGACGTAGTGGTTGCAGGTCCTTGCCGTGCGGCCACCGGCCTGCATGTGGTCACGGAAGGCTCGGATGTCCGTGATCGTCACACTTTCCAGCGGCTTCTTGGCACGTTCGCCCAACCAGGTAACAAATGCCTTCACGCTCGCCTTGTAGCGGGCAGCAGTGGGGCCGACCGTCACGCTGGCCTTCCTCCTCTGCCATTCCTCTAGCCAGCTCTTCACCGTGAAAGTCGGTAGGTCCTCGCCGGTTGAGATCCGGACGATTTCCGACAAGAAGGCTCTGGCGCGGGCTGCGTTCAGGGTCTCGCGATTGGCTTCCTCGCCCGCCTTGACGAGCACCGCCAAGATCCTCTGCGACTTGTCCTCGCCAGCACCGGCTTGTTTCCTCGCCTCCTGTTCCAGTCGCTCGGCGGCCGCTTTGGCATCCTTACGCGTCAGGCAATCGGTGGATTTGCGAACCTGCCTGGAGGTCCCGGTTTGGGTGTCGGGGACGTAGAACGAGCACTGCCAGATCTGTGAGCCCTTCCGTTGGTAGATGGATGCCATGCTTTCAGGAGTGTGCTTAAACTGTGCATTGCCGATGCTGTTTTTGCAATCCAATACTGTCTGGAATCATCGGGAAATCAGCATTTCCAAGCACCAGGGGGACTCGAACTTATTCCTGGGTTCGAGTCCCAGTCCTCGTACTTTTTCAATCGAACTTCCATTCTCTGTTCTGTTTGGTGTCACGACTGGC
>JAIYDT010000307.1 GCA_027487355.1 Verrucomicrobiaceae bacterium | reverse complement strand
TCGCGGGCGTGCCGGGCCTTTTCGGTCATGGTGAGCCGGCTTTCCTGAAGGCCGGCGAGGCGCTCGCCGATATTCTGGGGCTTGGGCCTGAGGAGCTCGGCGAGGATGAGTTGATACTCGGCGATGATCGGCCTGAACGAAGGAAAGCTGCGATAGCTGAGCCGGACGAGAGAATCCTGGATCGGTCGAACGGCCTCGGATCGGGCGGGCAGTGGCAGGGCGACGAGCTCCTCCCAGCTCGTGTGCAGGGGCTTTCCGGTGTCCACTCCGGCAGCGTCCCGGAAATGAAGCTTCAGGAGTTCATCGAGGCCGCTGTCCGTTTCCACCACGCCGAGCGATTCGGTGAGATCCGGCGCGGATTTGTCGATGCCAACAAGCATCCACCATTTCTCGAGACTGCGCTCGGACAGGTTCAGCTCCGGAAAACAGCGCCGCAGCAGCACCGGCATCTCTCCGCCGAATCGGGCCGCTTCCGAGATGAAGGTGCGGAAGCCCTCCTTGCCCTGGGGTTGCTCCAGGAGTGCCATCACCATCGCGCCCGATGCCACCCGGAAGGCGGCGCGCATCGCCCCATCGAGTTCCTCGTGATCGGCCTCGGTGACGGCGAAGAGGTCGTTGAGCTTGTAGAGGCCGCCGTGCTTGAAGATTGCCTCGTAGAGCCGACGGTCGCCGCGCTTCTGTTGCCAGGCGACCGCTTCGCGCAAGCCCTCGACCAGCCAGGGCGGCACGATGAGGGCGGAGTCGGTGGTGCCAGGCGGCAGTTTCCGCAGGGCTTGCTCGTGAAGAAGTGCGGAGGTCACCGCGCGATGAAAGCGCTCCTGATCAATGCCGCGTGCAAGATGCAGATCAAGCCTCAGCGAGTAGCCTCCCTCGTTTGAGAAAAGACTCAGGGCCACCGAGCGGGGCGGCAGCGGGTCTCCCGGCTTCCCGTGCAGTACGACCGAGATGAGGGTCTTCCAGTCGTCCTTCAAATCGGAAAGTTTCAACAGGTCATCCTTTGCCTCCTCGGCCAGAAGGGCGACCGAGGCACGAACCGCAGGTTCCGCTCCGGAAACGGAGAACTGGCCGGACCGACTGATCACGCGGGCAGGAAGGGCCTGTTCATCCGCAGGGACAGGAACCGGGACAGGGGCCTCGATCGGCTCGGCCACCGGCACCGCTTTCGGAGGCGGCGCGGCATGCACCATCCCGGCAAAGATCAGCAAGGCCAGGAGGGAAGGTTTCATGCGGAGCGAAGGGTAGGTCAGAAGGGCGATCCGGGCGTGGTCATCAGATCACCGGGCTCGCGGGGATCGAGGATCAGCTTGTCCTTTTCGATCCGGATGCGGGCCATTCGCCCGAGGGCCAGGTCGACCTCCGGCTTGTAGGCGTCGGCCAGCTTGCTAAAGGCGGGCAGCACCAAATGGAGGAATCCCTGCGGAACCACCAGTTGGCCAAAGCGTCCGCCGCGGTTCAAGGGGATGCCCTTGAGATAGGGACCGCCATGCAGGACACCCTCGGTGCTCGCCGTGCCGGTGGGAGAGACCGACTGGCTGATCTGGACATACGAGGAAATCGTCAGCGGGTGGCCGAAGATGCGCCGCTCCAGGACGATCTCCACCCGACCTTCCTCCAGACGAACCCAGGCACCATCGAGGGTGACGTTGCTGCCAAGAAGCCCGCTCTGCCTGGAGGCGAGGGTGCGCGAGAGATAGCCGTTGATATCCTCCTCGGAAAGGATCACCTCGAAGCCACGATCCAGCGAACTCTGCAGCGTGGTCTTGATGTCCCTGCGCTGGGCCAGCGCAGCTGCCGGACCGTAGCCGCCGATATCGGTGAGGTCCTGGGGCTGGGAAATGTAAAACACCGCCGCACCGAGGCCGACCAGGAAGATGAGCATGAAAAGCTTCATCAGCAGGCTGATGCAGCCACCTCCGGATTTCGGGGGGGTGTCGGGGTTCTTATCGGACATGACTGAGGAGTATCAGAAGGAGTGGCGCTTGCAAAGCCGTGGTTCAACTGCCGGAGGAGGTCGAAGGTGGCGGGGACGCGCTGCCGCTGTCGGATTTCGGGGTGCTCTCGGTCTTCGGCGCGGATTCCGGCTTTGACGAGGCTCCATCCGCCTTGACTCCTGCCTGATAAGACGAGGATCGGTAGTCGGTCTGGTAGAAACCCGCTCCCTTGAAGATGAGTCCGGCTCCGGTGCCGAGCAGACGCTTGACCGTGCCGTTGCAACCGGGTTGCGGACAATGCTCGAGCTTGGCGTCGTTCATGCTTTGGAACACTTCGAAGCGGTGGCCGCAGGCCTGGCATTCGTAATCGTAATTGGGCATGATGGTGGGGCGCCTCAATACCACGCCTACACCGGGAAGCAACCCCGATCCGGCTGTTCTCTTGACCGCCTTGGCGACTCGGGCCAGATTCCGCCGTCCTCAGCCCCATGAACACCCTCGCCCGCTGCTCACTTTTCACCGTTCTCTCGGTTGTGATCGTCTCCTGCACCCCCAGCGGTCCGCAGAAGTCCGATTACCTCCTCGGCTATGAGCGCAACAACGGCCCCACTGGTGCCGGTGCCCATCATCCCGCCCCCGCGATCCCGGACGACATTTCCTATTGGGATGGCGACAACGTCTCCGGCTCGCCGCTCATCAAGATCAGCCGCCCGCAGCAGAAGGCGTTTTTCTACAAGGGCAACGTCCTCGTCGGTGTGTCGAAGATCTCCAGTGGCAACGAGGACCACGGCACCCCGCCCGGCCGCTACAAGATCATCGAGAAGGACGCCGATCACCACTCCTCCGCCTACGGCTGTTTCAAGGACAAGGCCACCGGCGCGATGCTCAACGACAACGTTGACATCCGCACCGACAAGATTCCGCCAGGCGCGATCTACTACCCGGCCCCGATGCCGAACTTCATGCGCTTCAGTGGCGGAATGGGCATGCACACCGGCTTCCTTCCAGGCTACGCCGCCTCCCATGGCTGCATCCGCATGCCCGACCACATGTCGAAGCATTTCTACGACAACGTCCAGCTCGGCACCCCCGTCATCATCGAATGAGCGCCCTGCCCGATCCCTCCGCCACAATGGAGGTCACTTGCTCCGAAGTCGCCGCCTGGGCCGCCCTGCCGGAAAACGAGCGCCCGCGCCTGATCGACTGCCGCCAGCCGGACGAATGGGACATCTGTCATCTCGATGGCGCGCACCTCGTTCCCCTCGGTGAGTTTCCCTACCGGGTCGAGGCCCTCAAGGAAGGCATCAAGCGCGGAGTCGTCGTCTACTGCCACCATGGCATGCGCTCCCTGCGAGCCACCGCCTTCCTGCGCGAGATCGGCATTGAAAACGCCTTCTCCATGGCCGGCGGGATCGATGCCTGGTCCACCAGCATTGATCCGGATCTGCCGAAGTATTGAAGCGGGCTGAGCCTTGCAACTCTTGGGAAAGGAATTGCAGCGATGTCGGCGGATACTTAACTTTTTGCACTTGTCTTATTCTGAGATCCGCCCGATCGACGCTCTCGCTAATCTCTCCATTCGAGATATCTCATTCACCTACGGGATCGTCAGGATGATGACTAATCACCAATGGGGCGGTCTGGTTGGCGCTCCGGCCGAAGTCTGGAGGCAGATATGGCTGTCGATGGGGAAGAACCCCTCCACGAAACCGGAATCCCTTGCCTGATGAGCCGTCAGTTTCCGCTCACCGTGGCGCGGAAGAACGCGGCGGCCCCGGGTTTCGGGCCGGTGAAGGTGCGTAGCCCGCCGGGCTGAGGAAGGCCCTGGTTGCCGGGAATGTCCCAGGGTTGCCACTGCTGGAGGTCGTCGGAGTACTCGATGACGGCGGACCGATTTGCCGGGAGATCGAGGCTGAACGAAACCTGCGGGCCATTGAGCGACACGGAAGAGCGGAGCCTCGATGCGCCTGACAGGGGATTGGTGCCGGCGAGGAACTCGGCCTGGTTGTTGGAGCCGTCGCCATCGGGGTCGGCGGTGGCAGCGCCTTGCGGGCTGGTGCCGGATGCAAACAGGGCGGTGCGCCATTGATCGTAGGTTTGGCGGCTGGGGAGTTCGTTCTGAATCCAGCCAGTTAGAAGAGCCACGCCTGCGGGATCGACCACGCTGCTTCCCAGCGGCGGCATGCGGGTGAAGCCGTTGGCGGCGGCCGTGCGGTTGAGGAGGATGGAACGCACGGTGTCGCCAGGGACGACAAGTTTGTTGAGGGGATTGCCGCCGTTGTTGCTGGCGTTGCCGAGGATGAGGCCGGTTTGGTCGAGGCTGAGCTCGTGGCGGCCGTCCCAGGCGGAGGGGGTGGCGGTGCCGCCGTCCATGTGGCAGTAGGCACAGTTGACGGCGAGGTAGGATCGCACGCGGGCCTCGGCGGGATAGGTGGTTTCATCCGGCCGCAGGTGGCGCGGCAGGAGGTTGGTGGAGTCCGGGTTGTTCGAGAAGTATCCGCCGCTTTTCAGGACATCGATCTGGTTGCCACTGAAGCCCGGGATGAGGCTGGCGAGGTTGTATTGGCGGGTGTTGGTGGAGAGTGCGAAGCCAGCCTGCGGGGTGTGGCAGGTCATGCATTCGGAGCGACTGGGGATGCGCCAGCGCTGGGTTTGCGGAGTGCCATCGACGGTGATGGAAAGGTCGAAGTCCTCGCCGGGTTCGCCGACGAGAGTGGCTTCGGTGCCGGTTTCGTTCCAGCGGTAGCTGACGCCGTAGGCACCGCTGGCGTTTTTCACAAGCAGGCGGGTTTCAAGGCGCTTGCGGGTGGTGGGATTGCCGCGGGTGGTTTCGATGTCGAAGTGCTTCACCCAGATCTGGCCGCTGGGGAAGGTCCACTCGCCATCGCGCGACCAGGTGATTTTCGACGAGGCATTCGGGATGGAAAACCAGCGGCGCTTGATGGCGTGGTCGCTCCAGAATGGCAGGTTGATCTGATAGGGCAGGAGTCCGGGCGCGGGCGAGAGGTCTGTTAGATCGGAGAAAAGCCCGGTGGCCGTGAGAGTCGCGGGGTAGGTGCTGGTGTCGGTGACCGTGGTGATGCGACGGATGAGGTTGTCGTTGAGATCGGCCATCAGCACGTCGCCGTTCGAAGGATCGCGGCCGAAGCCGACGATGCCGCCCTCGCCCAGGATGCGGGCGACGGTGGGCGGATTGCTGCCATTGCGAACGAGCGACCAGACGTTCCCCGAGTTGTAATCCGCGAAGAGATAAGCGCCGGTGAGCGAGGGCAGGCGCGTCCCGCGATAGACGAGGCCGCCGGTGACGCTGGTGCCCTGGAAGGTGCCGCTGCCGCGCTGGTAGTCGTAGAGTGGATTGATGGAAGTGAATCCGCCGGGCGCGCCGGTGACGGGTCCGGCGATGGTTCCTTCGCGCCAGACCCAGCCGTAGTTGCCACCGCGATTGAGGATGTTGATCTCCTCGCGTGCGCCGCCGCCGACATCGCCGCACCAGAGTTCGCCATTGGCGGGATCGAAGGAGAAGCGCCAGGGATTGCGCAGGCCGGCGGCCCAGAATTCGGTTCTAACAGAAGTGGGGGTGACGGCGATGCCATTGAAGGTGGTGGCGCCGACCCAGGGGTTGTCGGCGGGGATTTCATAGGCGGGCAAGCCGCTGTGGAGGACGATGGCGGGGTGGTTGTTTGGTGGGAGGTTGGCATCGTCGGTCGCGGCGGGATTTCCAGCGATCTCGGTGCCTTCGAGGTTCACGTCGATGCGCAGGAGTCCGGCGAAGAAGTCTTTGTCGATGCGCTGGCTGTTGGCATACTGATCGTTCTGCCCGCCTTCATCGCCGAGGGAGATATAGAGATAGCCATCGGGCCCGAAGTGGAGGTCGCCGCCGTTGTGGTTCCCGGCTTCGTCGGCTTGTTGGATGAGGATGCGCTCGGAGGCGAGGTTGGCGGTGGGCGTGGCGGAGGTCGGGTTGTTGAAGGTGATGCGGGAAACGCGCTGATGCAGGGCACCGTTGATGTTGACGGAGTAGAACAGGAAGACGTGGCCGTTGCTGGCATAGTTCGGGTGGAAGGCCATGCCGAGTAGGCCGCATTCGCTGCCGGTGTTGATCGCTTCGGCCGGGCTGCGGCCGTTGAAGAGCCCGCCGGTGGCGGCACTGAGGGTAAGGACGGTGCTGGCGCTGGGCGTGGCGGCGTTGACGTTCTGGATCACCCTCAACAGGCCGCCCTTTTGACAGATGAAGAGGCGTTGGGAGTCGCCCGGTGGGGAGGCGATGCAGACCGGTTGATCGAAGGTGAGAGCAGGAAAGGCGTTGACGGCTTGGATCGAGACTGGCGGTGGCGAGGCGGGGACCTGGAAGGAGCTGTTGGGAATGCGGAGTTGGTCGGAGAAGGTGAGCGTGACGGTGGCGGGCTGGGAGAGTCCGCCCGCTCCGTTGACGCGGTAGGTGAAGCTGTCGGAAGCTGGCGTGCCGGAGTTGTGGGAGTAGAGGATGCTGCCGTTCGGGCTGATCGTGGCGGCGCCGAACCGGGGAGCTTGTACGATGGTTACCGTAGTGGGATCGAGGGTGCCGCTGTCGTTTGCCAGCACGGGGATGCGGACCTTCTGCTGGCGGTGGAGCGTGGCGGCATCGGCCACAGTGATGGGCGGCGGGAAGTTCGGGTTGGGGCCGATGCTGATGCTGTTGAGGATCTCGTTCTGGCTGAGGGCGCGGCGATGGATGCGGACTTCGTCGTAGGTGACGTTGGCGCAGGAGTCGCTGCCGAATTGCGAGCGGCCGAGCCAGTTGTTGACGTCCTCGATGGCGGCGAGCTTGAAGGGCAGGTCGCGGGTGGCGGCGAGGGTGCCGTTGAGATACCACGCCAGTTGGCCGCCGCTGCTGCCGGAGGAGCCCGCGCCGTCGGTGTAGGTGATCGCGAAGTGGTGGCGTGTGCCGGTGGCGAGGGTGAGGTTGGAGTCGGTTTGCAACTCGGTGGCATCGTTGAGGCGGCCGACGAGTCGCTGCTGGTTGGCGGTGGTGCCGCGGTTGATGGCGAGCATGAGGTTGTCGCTCGATGCGGTGGTGCCCGGGGCGGCGGTCGCGGTGTGGAGGATTTCACCTGGAGCAGCCCCGGCACCTTGGGCGGCGGTGTTTCCTGTTAGATTGGTGCGGCCGACATCCACGAGGCGCTGCCAGTTTTTCGCGCTGACAGGCGTGGCCCAGAGTTCGAAGGTGAGGCTGGTTTTCGAGGAGACGATGCCGTTGGGCAGGTCCACGTAGGCAGAGATGGCGGCCGGGGTTTGATTGCCGGTGGTCGATCCCGGCAGGGTGAGTGCGGAGCCCGAGAAAACGGCCCCATTTCCGCGCACCGTGGCGGTGGCGTTTCCGACAAGATCGGGGACCGAGGTGCCGGAGGTGGCGTTGCCTGCTGCATTTCCAAAGGACCAGCGGTGGGCGATGTCAGAAAGCGGGAAGGCGGGGTTCGGCCCGGAGGCTGAGCTGGCGGTGATCTCCGCCTGGGTCATGGCATGGTCATAAACGCGGACCTCGTTGTAGGCGGCGTGCGTGTTGCGATCCGCGCTCCAATGCGAGCGACCGAGCCAGTTGTTGACGTCCTGGATCTGGTTGAGGCGGAAGCTGGTGTCGAGCGTGGCAACGAGCGTGCCGTTGCGATACCAGGACGCCCTGCCACCGGTGCTGGAGTAGGTTCCGATCCCGCTTTGAAAGGTGAGGACGTAGTGATACTCGGTGCCTGAGGTGGTGGCGAGGTTGGTATCGGAGATGCCGTATTGGCCGGTGGTGTCTCCCGCCCCGATGCCGTTGATTCGGGTTTCGAACCGTTGCTGGCTGATGTTCCCGGCGGTCCCACGGGCGAGGGTGAGCGTAAAGCCGTCGAAGGAGCCGGTGGTGCCAGGCGCGGTGTTGGCGAGGCCGGTGATTTCTCCAGCCGCGCCGAGACCATCACCGGCCTGGGTGATGCGACCGAAATCGAGGAGGCGCTGGAACTGCTGATAACTGAGAGGCGTGGCCCAGATCTCCACGGTAAGATTCGTTTTGGACGAGATCATGCCGTTCGGCAAATCGAGGTAGGCGGAGATCGTGGAGGCTGGCTGGTTGCCGTTGGTGGTGCCGGGCAGGACGACGGCGGAACCGTCGAAAGTCGCACCGACACCGCGAATGGTGGCCGCGGCATTTCCGATGCTGTCCGTGACCGATGTCCCCGGAGCGGCCGCGCCGCTGCTCTGATTGAAAGACCAACGATGGACCAGGTCGCCATGCAGCGAGGTGGCCGCGAGCAGCGTGAGCAGCGCGGCCGTGACGGGGGTGATCGAAATCGGTGGCATGGGGTTTGTTCGTTTCGTCAGTTCAAGGATGCAACGGAGGCATCGGGCACCCATTTTCTGTGACCCAGCAGTCTCAGTTAGAAGGACCTCTGGCGTTTTAACAGCGGGAAAAATGCCCTCAAATCCTCTCGTTGCAACAGGATAAAGGTTCTGCCAGATCATTCGTCACCTTGACCTCGGATGATGCCAAGCGTGCGGGCCTCCAACCGCGAGAAAATGGAAGCCAGGTGACTGTTCAAACGCACCGATTGATATGAAGAGCAGCGGCCATCTGATTGTTCTCCAGGTTCACCTAGGCGAGCTCCCCTACCGCTTCGAAGCCATCAAGGAAGGCACCGACCGTGGGGTCGGCGTCTACTGCCACCGCGGCAGGCGCTCCCTGCGAGCCATCGACTTCCTCCGCGAGATCGGCAGTATGACGCCTTCTCCGTGGCCAGCGGGATCGATGCCTGGTCCACCAGCATTGATCCGGATCTGCCGAGGTACTAGACGGAATCCGCCTTCCAACCATTGCTCGCGATGGCAATCGGCTCCGCCCGGCAAAGATCCACATAGGTTCCGTGAAGTCACTCCTCCCGGTGAGGTGCGCTTGTCCAGGTCCTTCAACCAAACAACATCCACGCCAGGACGAGGGTCCAGGCCACATTCACGGCCTGTCCGCCCACGAAGGCGAGGGCTGGCCGACCGCCACCAAGCTTCGCCAGATCGCCCAGCTTCGTTTCCAATCCAATGCAGACGAACGCGGCGGCGAACCAAAGCTCGCGCAGGCTCTTGAGCGGCTTGCTGCAGGCTTTCACCGTCTCCGGAGCCAGAAGGAACGAAAAGACCAGCGAGGCTGCGATGAACCCGAGGACGAACTTGGGAAATCGCTCCCAAATGATCCGCAATCCCGGACGCTCCGCCGCCACGCCATCCTTGCGGGCGCGCAGCGACCACCACAGCGACAGCACGAAGGCCGCCACGCCGATCAGGACGTTCTGTGAAAGCTTCACCACCGTGCCGGTCTTGGTTGCCGTCTCACCCAGCATCTCGGTCGCGGCCAGCACCGAACCACTGGTATCAAGCGTGCCCCCCAGCCAAGCCCCGCCGACCGCCTCGCTCAGGCCGATCCATTTCACGCACCACGGCATCAGGATCATCATCGGCACGGCGCAAAGCAGGACCACCGAGGTGACATACGACAGCTTCTTCTTGTCGCCCTGGATCGCCCCGCAGGCCGCGATCGCAGCAGAGACTCCGCAAATGGAAACCGCCGTGGAAAGCATCACGCCGAACTCGTCATCCACCTTGAGCCTGCGCGCGATCCGGAACGTGATGTGCCACACCACCGGAATGACCAGCAAGGCCTGGATCAGGCCTGGAGCCCCCGCCTGAAGCAGATCACGGAACAGCATGCTGGCCCCGAGGATCACAATGCCGGTCTTGATGAAAAACTCCGTGCGCACCGCCCCCATGAGCCATCCCGGTTGCGGCAACAGGTGGCTCCACAGCAGACCCAGTCCCAGTGCGAAGACCACATACTCCAGACCGAGCTCCTTGACCCGCGCATGCGCCGCCAGCATCTGGGCCAGCCACGCGAGTGCGAACACCACGCAGGCTCCAGCGGGAAAACTGCGGACTCCGCGACCCATGGACGCTGCGAGAACCGCCGTCGCGAGGAGCACCAGCACTCCCGTTGTTTGGGCGATGCTCCAGAGATTCGATCCCGAAACAAGTCGGCCAACCTCCGCCGCCGACTGCCAGGAGAGGCTAGGCTCGGGAAGCTTCAGTCCGGCAATCGATGCCAGGAGCAGCGGCACCGCCGCCAGCACCGCCAACCAGTCCTCATTCCGCCACCAGGTCGGCTGAACAGGGGGCGTGGCGGGTTCCATGACAGCGGCGTCTTCGGGCATCGCGCCGAGCATGTTCCTCGGCGACTCCACAAGCAACTGCCAAAGGCCGACTCACAGCTGGCTCACCTCAAGACGAACGAAGCGGCGGATGCTGCCGGTCGGAACCAGAATGCGAAGGGTTTCGTGGGTGGCGGTTTCCTCGATGGCCGGAGGATGCTGATCGACGATGCCGCTGGCGCTCCAGGAGCCGGGGGCGAGGGTTTCACTCCATTTCACAAGATAGGTCAAATCGGACGCGGCCTTGTTGCGACGGTAGATGAAATCAAGAGTGGAACCTTTCCATTCAAGGGTGATCGGAAGACTGTTCGAGACACCGGGATCGGTGGCGAGGGCGTACTCCATGAGGTTGGCGATGCCATCACGATCCTTGTCGGCATTGGGTCCGCTGACCAATGGATCGGCAAGCTCATTGGAAGTGAAAAAGCCCCGCCGCCACGTGGCGAAGCTGCTGGCGACAAGGGTGACCTTGACAGTTCCCGGACTGGAAAGATCGAGGGTGGCGGCGAAGCCGGATGGAGGAATGATCGTGACGGAGCCGGACCGACTGCCGCTGTGGGTCAGGAGCGTGTAGCTCCCGCTGACCGCAGAGCCGGTGTCGATCAGGGTGATGCTGCCGCCGAGTCCGAGCGCGCCGGTGACATTCACGCGATCACTGGAAGAACCGAGTTGGAAGTTGGCATTGGACCCAGGCTTGAGGGTGAGCGGACCGGTTCCAAGTGTGCCGACGCTTTCTCCCCCCGGAGCAAGCGTGCCGCCTGATTCCACGGTCACGGAGCCGGTGGTGCCCGTGCCGCCCAGAGTGCCGGACGAAAGGACGGTCGCGGCGCTGGTGGCGATGCTGCCGTTCACCAGCAGCGTGCCACCGGTGACCGTGGTGGTGCCGGAGTAGGTGTTGGTGCTGGCGAGGGTCAAGGTCCCGGCTCCGGATTTGGTGAGAGAGCCGATGAAGGTGACCGGGTTGCTGTCGACGAGCACGCGGTCGATCGTGGTGTTGAAGCCATTGGTATGGAGGATGCCACCGCCGCTGCTGGAGAGGATGAAGCGACCGCTGGCATCACCGGTGATCAGTTGCGGGAGGTTTGCGGACAGTTTCAAGGTGCCGCCGTTGGTCAGGATGAGGCGTCCATAGCCGTTCACATTTCCCGAACCGCCATCAAAGGTGATCGGCTGCCCGGTGGTCAGGGTGCCGCCCCTGAGGGTCAGCGTGCTCAGGCTGCTGGTGCCCGATGTTTGTGACAAGCGGATGGCGGCTGGTCCGGTGTAGACCATCGCAGCGCTGCTTCCCGACGCGGTGCCGATGTTGAGGGTGGCGGCGTAGCCACCGTTCGCCTGGACGTTCAGCGATCCTGACTGGTTCCAGGTCGAGTTGTCACCGACGGTGAGAGTGGCATTGCGTGCGACCGCAAGTGATCCGCTGTTGGTGACGGTGGTCGGAAACGCAGCAGAACCGTTCACGTTCAGCGTCTGGGCCGAGGTGCT
>JAIYDT010000240.1 GCA_027487355.1 Verrucomicrobiaceae bacterium | reverse complement strand
GGATTCAATTCGAGTTCCCGAAGCCGCTCCAGAACATGATGTCCAGCTTCGGAGGCGAAGAAGGCCAGCACGGACTCCGCCACAACCTGTCCTGCATCCGGCGAGACCTGGTAAGCTGAAATCTGGGCTGTCAGGCCATCAATTCGGCGCTTCAGCTCTTCATGTTCAACCTGCCGTCTGACCTTCTCCTCATCGGTCCTTGGGGGATTCTCCTTATTGCGTGGAGATATGCTTTTACGTTCTGCATCCAACTTGGAGATTTCCTGAATGACCCGAAGGATCGGGCTTTGCGAAAGCTCCAACAGATTCGCATGCAGCCGCGATAGCTCCTTCGCCGCTGATTCCCCGACCTGACGGATGCCCATCGCGTAGAGCCAGCGGGCAAGTGGCTTCGTGCGGGCCTGTTGCAGGGCCTCGATCACCTTTGCGGCGTTCTTTTCTCCAAAGCGTCGGGGTTCCTCGTCGGTGCCGAGGTTCAGGCCGCCGAGGGTGGCTTCGTTGAGTTCGAACAGATCCAGCGGCGTGCGGCAGATGCCGCGGGAAACAAGCGCCTCCGCCACGGTTTCGCCGAGGCCCTCGATGTCGAGTGCCTTGCGCGAGGCGAACTGCTTGATCTTGGAAACCGCCTGCGCCGGGCACTCGAAGTTGGTGCAGCGCCACGCGACGAAACCCTCCTCCTTGGAGATCGGCCCATGACATGATGGGCACTGACCGCCGACGTGGTCGAAGAGCGAGAATGGCTTGGTGTCCGGAGATCTTTTCTCCAGCACGACCTTCACGACCGCTGGAATGATCTCGCCTGCCTTTTCGATGATGACCGTGTCGCCGAGACGGATGTCCTTGCGCTGGATCTCCTCCTCGTTGTGCAGCGTGGCGCGGGAAACGGTGGTGCCGGAAACGAGCACCGGATCGAGCTCCGCCACCGGGGTCAGCACGCCGGTTCGCCCGACCTGCACGGTGACTGAATGCAGCCGGGTTTCCTTCTGCTCGGGCAGGAACTTGTAGGCGGCAGCCCAGCGGGGCGCGCGCGAGGTGTAGCCGAGTTGCTCGCGTTCGCGTCGGTCGAGGACCTTCACCACTGCGCCGTCGGTGCCGTAGCCGAGGTGGTGGCGGTCGTGGTCGATCTTCGCCACGGCCTCTAACAGACCGTCGAGCGTCGAGACGGTGAAGATCGGCTGGTTTCTCGGGATGCCGAGCGAATCGAGCAGGGCGTGAAAGTCATGCTCACTGGGAAGTTCAGGTCCCTCGTAGGCTCCGAGTCCGTGGGCAAGGAAGGCAAGTGGTCGCTGGGCGACGATCTTCGGATCGAGCTGCTTCAACGTTCCGGCGGTGGCATTTCGCGGATTCGCAAAGGTGGCCAGACCCTGCTCATCGCGCTCCGCATTCATCGCCGCGAAGGCTTCGTTCGGCATGAAGATCTCGCCGCGGACTTCGAGGAGGGAGGGGAATTGGGGATTGGGGATTGGGGATTGGGGATTGGGGAGATCGCCTTCGGTCAGCACTTGAAGATCGATCGGGATCAATTCTCCGTCGGACGTCTTGATGAGGTTGCCAATATGCGCATCGGCAATTTCAGTTCCGGAATCATCCTTCCAGCGGTTGTGGCCAATGGATTTGTAACCATTGGTTTTGAACCATTCGTGTACTTCTTCAATCGTTGGTGCCGATCCGTCGACGAAAGGTTGGGAGACAACAAATGCAGGACCCTCCGCAGTTTCCAGGATTCCGTGGAACTGGATGTCGTCACCGAACAGCCGGTTGCAGGATGCTATGTTTTGGAGATAAGCAATGCTTCCCTGTGCTCCGAAGTAGGGAGGGAGCGTGAATTTGATGACACGCTTCAGTTCCTCGAGATAAAAAACGGTGTGCTCGGACTGGCCACCTAATTCCCGCCAGCCTTTGACGATATTGTGGAATCGTCTTGGATCGATAATCCGACCAGCGTCAGCTCCCCATTCAAGAATGGATTGGGCTTCCTGTCGGAGCCGTTCCTGAACATCTGCTCCATCGCTTGCTGATAGGTCATTGGCGAGTTTCTGTCGGAGGCTTTCAGCCGTGCCTTGCGCAGGCGTTCCGCGAGTTGCTGGGCTTGAGTCGCTGCGTTCATGGGGTGGAAGATAGGGGAGGATGCTTTCGAGGTCAACGGGCTGCTCGGAGGCGGCCCTGCGATGCAGTTCCAGCGGAATGCTCCGGATCGTGCGGACATTGTTCGTCACGTCGTCGCCGGTGGTGCCGTCACCACGGGTGGCGGCGTAATCGAGTTGGCCGTTCCGATAGACCAGCGAGACGGCCACGCCATCGATCTTGGGCTCGACCGTCACGGTGACTCTCTCGCGGCCGAGGTTTTTCTGAAGGCGTTTGTAGAAATCGATCAGCTCTGTCTCCGGCACTTCGGCGTCCTTGATCTCGAACACATCATCAATGCTCAACATCGGCACCAGATGGGTGACCTGTTGGAAGCCATCGATGGGGGCACCGCCGACGCGTCGGGTGGGCGAGTTCAGGTCGGCGAATTCCGGATGCTTTGCTTCCAGCTCTTCCAGCTCGCGGTAAAGCCGGTCATACTCCGCATCCGAGATCTCCGGCGCGGCGTCGGTGTAGTAAAGCCGGTTGTGGCGGGCCAGTTCGTCGCGGAGCTGGCGGATCCGGGTGATCGGGGTGGAGAAGAGATCGTCCATGTGACGGCCGCAACGTTGAACCACGAATGGGTGCGGATCGACACCGATTTTAGCCCGGATCAGACTTTCGGCCTCAAAAACCTGCAGGCCAGCCAGGCTCCGCAGATCCCGCCGGAAACATCCGCCGTCCAGTCGGCGGGATCATTTCCAGACCGTCCGGGGACGAAGCTTTGATGGAACTCATCGATGGCCCCCACCAGCGCGATCGCGACCACGGTCATGAGCAGGGGTTTGCGAACTTTTCCGGCGGGCCGGATCAACCCGCTCCCTAACAGAATGCCACCACCGAAGTAGTAGCCGAAATGATAGATCTTGTCGATGTAGCGGATCTCCTCGCCCAGAGGCATGTCACGGTGGCCGGAGGAAAGCCACCAGAGCACCCCGAACCAAATGGCGAAGGCCGCCAGCCAAGGGGCCGGCCGCGAGGGCAGTCGGGCCGCCAGGCTATTGCTTGCGCATTTCATCCTCAAGTCGCTCGGCCAGCCATTGTTTCATCATCGACTGGTAGTTGAGGAAACGGGAACGGGCGATGCGCTTGATGCGGGAAAGCATGCGGGGATCGAAGCGCAGCGTGATCGTGGTGGATTCCTTGGTGTCGGACTCCAGCACCGAGGCCGACATCAGACGGGCATCCAGTTCGTGCTCGTTCCAGAAAATGGCTTCGGCTTGTTCGTCGGCAAATTCCGGAATCTCGGACCAGCGGGTGATTGATTTCATCGGGCAGGAAAGGGGTTCAACGGAGTTCGGCGTACTTGCGGTCGTAGAAGCGCTGTTCGCCCTCCGACATGATGCGCGCGGAGATCACGCGGGTCGCCTTGCCATCGGTGCGGAAGCAGAGGAACAGGTAGCGGTCTCCAACGGTGCGCCCGAGGGCATAGAAGCGTCCCTCGCCGTCGGCTCGGTCCACATCGGGGAGAAAGCGGACGGAAAATGGGTCTTCGAGCGCTTCCTCGATCTCCTTGGGTTTGATGTCGCGGAGGTCGAAGTGGACGTCGATGATGTCGAGTTCCATAGGTTGGGTCAAATGAAGGGCTGGCGGCAGGAAAGCGGAAGCGGAGACGATGGGGAAGCGGTAATCTGGGAAATCCGGAATGCCCTGCTTATTGGGGATTGGGCGGAAATAAGGTTCCCCCGCCGTTCCCTTCCCTTTCGGGCTTCGCAGACTGATACGGTTGGGGAATCGTCCGCCCGAGGATGTTGCTCTGGCCGGTCCTGCCACCCGGTCCCGTGATGACCGCGAAGGTCGGGATCAGGTTGCCGTTCTCCTTCTGCTCCTGTTGCTTCCGGATCGCCTCCTGGATCAAGGCCTGGGCCTGGGGTGAAAGTGGGCCGAAGGGCCCGTTCCCGCCGAGGACCGAAGTGGCGAGCAGTCGGGCCAGGTCGATGGTCACCGGATTCGGCACCTGCTGGCCGTTCGGATGCATGATGATCATCTGGCCCGCAGGCACGAAGACCGGGTTCTTGTTGCCGTTGATGAAGAGCTTCTGGGTGCCTTCGAGGGTGATCAGCTTGATCCATTTCCCGGCACTGTATTCGAACATCACCGTCGTTCCGGTGATCGCAGCCGTCACGGTGGCGGTGCGGATCGTGGCTCCGCCATTGGATTTCGGGACCTGCAGCAGGATCGAACCCTGGCTGAGCTCCACATCCCGTCCGCCGGAGCGGAAGCTGAACACGGAGTTCTGGCCAAGCCGGGTCACCGTGTTGTCGGAAAAGGTCAGCTCGGCCCGCGAGCGGCGACCGGTCTGAACGGAAGTCGAGCCGCTGACCGTGTCACCGACAGAGGCCGCGCGTGCCGAGGAGCCGTCGGGGAAAAGCTGCACTTCGTTCACCGCTTGGGTGATCTTGGCGGACTTCAGCGGATCACCGTGGGCGCCGGCCAGAAGCAGGAGGGAAAGCAGGGCGGTGGAGGTTGCCGTTTTCATGGGAACTCAGGTTGAGGGATTAGAATTCAAAGGTGGCACCCACTCCAAGACCCACGGTCCAGGCTTGGACATCGCTGCCAGCCAGGACGCTGTTCGAGTCGGTATCGCTGAAGAAAGCCGAAGTGGAGATCCGAGCGCTTTTGCAAGGCTTCCAAGACAACTCGACTCCGACGACCTGGTTGAAGGTCTGGGCCTTTTCAATACGGAATGGAGCCAGAGAGGTCACGTTGTTCCCTTCTCCATCCCAATAGGCACCGCGCCAGGAAGCGGTGGCGCTCAGGGTGTCGGTCAGGAAGTAGGTATAACTGAAGTCCAGCGCGTACTCGTCGCGCTTGAGATCTTCCGGGTTCGCCTGGAGATCGAATGCGGCACTGACCCCCGTGGAAATCTGATGGCGGGCGGAGTTGAAGAGCACCTTCTGCGCACCAAGCCGGATGCGGCTGGCGTCGTAGTCGTTGTCCAGGAAGGAACCGGTCGTCAGCATCTGGTACTCGAGACGGCCATAAACGAGAAGGTCATCCAACTGGGGCAGCGCCTTCAGAGCTCCGACATGGGCCGAGAAGTTCTCAAAATCCGTCGCGTCGCCCTGATCAAAGCGCAGCCACTGCTGCTCCACGCCGACATCGGCGAACCAGCCGGCGGCGATCTTCGGCTGCCATGAGGCGGCGATCCGTCCGGCCCACAACCAGGAATCCTCGCTGAGGCCCGGGATGGTGGACGGGGCGTTTTCGGTCCAATAAAAATCCGAGGAAACCTCCACCCGCACCGGCGGCAGGCCCTTGTATTCGCCCAGCACTTCCTGCACGCCAAGATCCGAGTCCGCCGGTGAGAACGGGGCGAAACTCCTGCCTGCGTCCGTGCTGTCCGCCTCAAGCTGGGCCGGGTCATAGTCCGGGCGCGAACTGCTGAGGAAACGGTCGATGGCGGCGGGCGATTGGGCCAGCGCCAGCGAAGGGCTGAGCAGCAGCGGGAGTAAAACGGGCATTCTCATGGGGAACTTTTCCTGTTAGTTTCGTCGGAGACTAGAGACCGTGCTGCCTCATGACAAGCCTCCTCGCAATTTCCAGAAAACCCGCCCTGAGAAAGGCTGCGGTGGCGTTTCTGGGCGGAGTGGCGGCACTGGGCCTGGCATTCGTGCCGCCGATGCCCACCTTCGTGAGCAAGGCCGAACAGTGGATCTCCGACGCGATCCTCCGCACCACTGGAGGCCCTCCTGAACGGAAAGATCTGGTCCTGCTAGGCATCGACGATGCCAGCATGTCCGACAGCGATCTCGATCCCTCCGAAGTGAAGTCGGACCCGGTGCTGGAAATGATGTCGAAGCGCTTCCCCTGGGATCGCAGCGTGTGGGCGGCCACGATTGATCGTCTGGCGGACGCGGGAGCGAAGGTCATCGCCATCGACCTCATCGTGTCCGAGCCAAGCACGCCTGAGGCCGATCAGGCCCTGGCCGATGCGATCGCCCGCCATCGCGACAAGGTCGTGCTGGTCTCTGTTTTCGCTCCGGCGGGTTCGGTCGGTGATGGCGGCGACCAGCTGACCCTCAGCGAACCCTTGGCCGAGTTCTTCGGGCCTGGTCCGGACGACACCCGCTGCGGGTTTGTCAATTTCAACCCCGATCAGGATGGAATCATCCGCTCGGTGAAGTACCGCACGACCCCGAGGGAGATGAACGGCGTGCTTCCCCGTCCTGATGAATCCCCGGTCCGCTCGTTCAGCGGCGAGATTCTGGAGGCCTTGGGGAAACCCGTCCCCGACGGGAAACGCCAGTTGCGCTTTTCGATGAGAAAGGAGGGAGGGGCCACCGAAGTTTACGCGCCCCGCAGCGTCCGCTCGATCTTCGTTCCGAAGGAGTGGCGGCAGAACTACGATGAAGGTCGTTTTTTCAAGGACAAGGTCGTCCTCATCGGCCCCACGGCTCCACGTTTCCATGACCTGCACGCCACACCGGGAGGCCTGATCAGCGGTCCGCAGCTTCACATGCAGGCCCTCGCCTGCGGGCTGGAGGGGAGCTTTTACACTCCGGCCGACAGCATCGGACTGCTTTCCATCTGTCTCACGCTCGTCACCTCCATCTGGGCGGTGATCTGGTCGTGGTGGGTGAAGCGTCCGCTCCGCTCCGCCGTCGGCGCGCTTGTGTTCGTCGGCGTGATCCTGTTCGCCGCTGTTCTTTTCGGGGCGCAGTTTTCCTGGCAGCTTCCCATCGTGGTCTCGCTCTTTGCGTTCATCACCGGTTGGATCGCCGCACTCAGCTACGACCTCATCACCGAGCGTCTCGAAAAAGGCCGGCTCAACCGCGAGTTCCGCCGCTTTGTGTCGCGCGACGTCGCGGACTTCCTTGTGAGGAATCCGGAGCTCTACAAGAGCGTTGCCAGCGGCCGACGCCGTCGGGTCGTGGTGCTTTTCTCCGACGTCCGCGGTTTCACCAGTCGCTCCGAGCACACCGAGCCCGCCGAACTCGTCAGTCAGCTCAACGAGTATCTGACCCGAATGGTCAGCATCGTGTTCCAGCATCACGGCACCCTCGACAAGTTCATCGGCGATGCCGTCATGGCCCACTGGGGCGCGCTGGAGGATGGCACCGAACGCGACCACGCCCGTCAGGCCGTCGGGGCGGCGCTGGACATGATCACCGGCCTGGCCGAGTTGAACGCGAAGTGGGCCGCAGAAGGACGGGATCCCTTCGAAATCGGCATCGGTCTCCATCTCGGCGATGTCCTGGCCGGGGAGATCGGCTCGGTCGACAAGATCGAGTTCGGCGTCATCGGCGATGCCGTCAATCTCGCCTCGCGCATCGAGGGCCTCACCAAGTACTTCGGCGTCCAGCTCCTCGTCTCCGATGCCGTCGCCCACAAGGTCGAGCAGCAGGCGGGCCTGCGGAATGTCGGACGGGTTCGCGTCAAGGGCCGCGTCGAGCCCGTCGAACTCCATGCTCCCTCGCGCGGGGAACCCCTGGACCAACAGTTCCAGGCCGCCCTCCAACTCTTCATGGCGGGCGATTTCCAAGCGGCAGCCGCCTCCTTCAAGGCCTATCACGAACTCGACCCCGACGATGGCGCGGCCAGGCGCCTCTGGAAATGGTCCGGCGACTACGCCACATCGCCCCCGCAGAATTGGGACGGCACGGTCATCATGGAAAGCAAGTGAGGGGAGAAGGCACGAAATTCGAAACTCGAAATTCGAAGCACTAAATTCTAAGAAGCTGTCTTAAAAATTCAGAAGAGTCGTTTAAACCACGGATTAACAGGATGGACACAGATCAAGAACTCGAATGAAAACGCATTAATGGGTTCATTCTTCGAGAAGAAGTCCCTCT
>JAIYDT010000054.1 GCA_027487355.1 Verrucomicrobiaceae bacterium | reverse complement strand
CGCCATCGAACGTCTTCGTGAAACCCTCGGCCCCGTTTTCTCATGAATGATTCCTTCGAGGAAAAGCTTCGTGCGATGAAACCCGGTGAGCTGCCTGAGTCGCTTCAGCGGCGCTTGTCTGGACCGCCATTGTCTCGCGCTGCCTCCCACGGCAAGGTCATGAAGATCGCGTTCGGTCTGGCAGCGGCGGCTTGTGTGACCTTCGTCATTTCAAGATTCTCCCCGCCATCCACAAGCCTGCCACCCGGCGCTTCGGTTCCGAGCTTCGCCGCGGATCGCGAACAGCGTGTCACCGGCCTGCGCTCTCTGGCCGTGGTGACCGATGAATCCAACCAGCGTTGGAAACTCGTCGAGGTCAACTGGGTGGAGGAGCAGACCCTTGTTTCCACCACGCAAGCCCTCACTGTCCAACTGCAGAACCACCGTCGGGCGGTGGTTCCCGTGGCGATCCATTTCGACTGAACCAACCCCAAACCCGCAATGAAGATGAAAACGACTGCATTCCTCAGCCTTGTGCTCGCCTCCTCGCTCCAACTCCAGGCCGAGCCTGAGGCACCTGTTAGAGTCAACGAGTCCCGCACCGAGGTCTCGAAGTCCTCCAGTTCGAGCAGCGGCTCGACCTCCACCACAACCATCGACGGCAAGACCGTCACGATCACCCGCCACACCGGGCCGGATGGCGTCGAGCATGTCACGGTCACCACGTTCAGCCGCTCCGGAAAGCCGAAGGTCATCGAGATGACGGCTGAGGAGTTTGCGGATAAGTATGGTCCGCGAAAGAAGAAGGAAGCGAAGCCCGAGCCCAAGCCCGAGGAGAAGAAGGAAGAAGAAAAGCCCGCTCCCTCCAACCCTGGAAAAGCCACCGAATGAAAACGAAGATCCTCCTGTTTTCCCTGTTCACAGCGGTCGCCGCTGCTGAAGAACCCCGCACCATCGAGCTCAGCAATGGCACTGCCGTGGAGATCCGCGATGGCAAGGTCTCACTGAAATCCGGGGATGCTCCGGGCAATGGCAGCAGTAGCGTGTCGCAGAGCAGCCACACCGATTCCTCGGGCACCACCATCACTCGCATCTCCACCGAGCGGAATGGCCGGAAAGCGGAGTGCACCATCACCATTTCATCGAAGGGCGAGGTCAGCATCGACGACGGCGGAACCCTCAAGCCGGAGCCCGAGGAGAAGCCCGCTGCCGAAGCGAAAGGCGGCTGGCTCGGAGTCCATACGGTCCCGATCCCAAAGGCCCTGCGAGCCCAGCTCGATCTGCCGGAGAACCAGGGGATCCTGGTGGAGTTCCTCGCTCCCGGAGGTCCTGCGGCTCAGGCTGGACTTCAGGAGAACGACATCCTTCTCACCCTCGACGGCACACCGATTTCCAGTGTGGAGGAGTTTCGAAAGAAGCTCGGTGAAGCCCAGCCCGGCCTTCAGGCGATCCTGACCTGCCTGCGCAAGGGCCAGCAGGAAACCGTTTCCGCCACCCTCGGCCAGAAGCCGGCGGCAAGCGCTCCGGGGAAGGCCGCCAACACGGAAGCGGCCAGACTTGAGAAGGAGAACCAGGGCGGGGCCTCGTCCGGACAACGAGCGGTGGTCATCGATGAGAACGGACAAACCCGCATCGTGGAATCGAATGGCGATGATGCCTTCGAGTTGCTTCTCAAGGACCCGAATGTCCCGGAATCGATGAAGGAGCAGATCCGGCGCTCACGCGATCAGTTGAGGAAGATCCAGGAGCCGAATCAGCCTCGGAAGGAGGATTGAGCGTGGTTTGCCTGGGCTTCTGAAAGGCATCGGATGCTCTCCGATGCCTCAATTACATCACGAAATCGGAAGACAAGCCCTCACCTGTTAGAAGAACTTCGCTGAAGACGCGGCGGACGGTTTTACATCTGGATGTTCGTGGTTGCTGCTGGCCGTGGCCGTGAAGGCGGGGCGACGATGATCTGCGATCGGGCAGCGCTCCACCTGATAGACGTGACTTGCCCCCCAGGTAAGCTCGCTCTAACAGCCGGGATTCACCCCGCGATTTTCAGCCACAGCCACATCGTGAGGTAGGCCACGCCACCCGCTGCCGGGAGGGTGAGGACCCAGGCTCCGAGGATGCGTTTCACGACGGTGCCATCGAGCGCGCTGAATCGCTTGGTGCAGCCCACGCCCATGATCGCCGTGGTGATGGCGTGGGTGGTGGAAACCGTCATGCCGAGGCTGCCGGTCACCGCCAGGAGCGTCGCGGCGGTGGTCTCGGCGGCAAATCCGTGGACCGGCTGAAGTTTCACCATCTTGTGGCCCATGGTCTTGATGATGCGCCAGCCCCCGGCTGAGGTGCCGGCTGCCATGATCAGGGCGCAGACGATCTTGATCCACGGCGGGACATCCGGCGAAAGGTCGCGCACCTTGGCGGCGGCTGCGGTGAGTGGGTCCTTGCCATCCTTCAGGGCCTTCTGGCGTTCGTCTTCCAGGGTCTTGGACCAGTTTGAAGGCTTGTAGGCCACCATCGGCCCGAGGATCGGGATCTTCGGCATGAAGCGCGCGGCCTCGCGGTCGAGGGCCTGCTGATGGGTCTTCACGGAAAGCGCCCGCTCGCGCTCGGCGGCGGCGGTGTCGCCATCGACGTCGAAGGCCAGGGCCGCCAGCGCGTGGAAGGCTTCCTTGAACTCTCCGGTATCGAGTTTCTCGGCCTCCTTCGAAAGGAGCTCCGGCGCAGTGCGGTCTTTCGAGCCCTTCAGGATCGCCTGGATCTGCTGCTCGGCGACGGGTGTCTTGTCCATCCGGATGAACTGCAGCCAGCCCGGCATGTTTTCAAATGAACCGGCGGTGGTGGCGGTGACCAGGGCCAGGGTGATGATGCCCATGGTCTTCTGCGCGTCCGCCAGTCCGTGGGCGAATCCCATGTAGCCGGCGCTGAAAATCTGCGCCCGACCAAAGAAACGGTTCACCCACATCGGTCGCGCGTTCCTCAACAACGCGTAAAGCAGCGTCATGATCAGGAAGCCCGCCACCAGCCCGATGATGGGCGAGGTGATCATCGGCCAGATGACCTTGTGCAGCACGCCTTCCATCACCGGCTTGCCGTCCTTGATTTTCGAGACCGACCACTGGATCGCTCCCCAGTTGTTTTGGGCATTGGCCAATGTGGCTCCGCAAAGTCCGCCGACGAGGGCGTGGGTCGAACTGGAAGGCAGGCCGAGCCACCAGGTGAGGAGGTTCCAGGTGATGCCACCGATGAGCGCGCAGATGATGGTCTGCGTGCTGACGAATTTCGCATCCACCAGTCCGGAGGAAACGGTCTTGGCAACCGCGTGACCGATCATCGCGCCGAAGAGGTTCGTCACCGCCGCCATCAGGATGGCCTGCCGCGGGGTGAGCACCTTGGTCGAGACGACGGTGGCGATGGAGTTCGCGGTGTCGTGGAAACCGTTGATGAACTCGAAGGCCAGCGCCACGAGAATGACCACAATGATCAGCGTCATGAAAAAGGCGCGTCAGGAGTTCTTGTAGGCGATCTGCTTGGCGACGTTCCCCACGTCACGGCAGCGGTCGAAAATCTTCTCCAGCAGGTCGTAAAGGTTGGAGACGATCACCACCAGCAGGGTGTCGTGGCGACCGCTGTAGAGGTCGCGCAGGCACTCCAGCATCAGATTGTCGGCATCGCCCTCGATCGTCTGGAGTCGGTCGTTGGCCTCCTTCATCTTCACGATGTCCATGCCCTTGCGGATCGCCTCGATCATTTCGACGACCAGCCCGGTGGCCTCATCGAGCATCTTGGCGTGACGGGTGAAGTCGATGTTGGAAATCTTGTCCTCGGAAATCAGGTAGCGCTCGACGAATTTCTCGACGGTCTTCGGGATCTTGTAGAGCGCGGTGGAAAGGGCCTCGATGTCCTCTCGCTCGAGGGCGGTGACGAAGGTCTTCACCAGCAGGTCGCTGATTTCCTGCGTGATCGCCTTGTCCTGTTTGCGCACCGCAGCGAACTCCTCGATCGAGGGGGCCCTTTCATGGCGGAGGATGGTGGTCAGCGAGGCAATGCTCTGGCGCGAGGCCTTGGCACTGGACGTGAGCAATTCAAAGAAGCGGTCTTCCTTTCCGAACAGGCGTTGGATCGAGATCATGGGTTGCGGGCCGGAAGTTTGACGAAACTGGAACCTCTGGCAAGCAGCGCGGGGGGAATCTCTGTGACAATTGGCGACGTCATGGATCGCCTCCACCTGCAACATCCTCTCCGCAGTGACTGCTGATGGTTGCATCTCATTGAACTTCGGCGCGATCTCCAATCCGCTGTTCGGCACCTCCGGATACCTCACCCAGCAGGATCCAGCCGCAGCGCCAGAGATCAACGTAACCCTGACGGCGGCCACTCCCTTTCCTTCCGGCAATCCGGCGAGCAAGGGTTCGATTCTCGGTGATATCCGGGTGAATGCCGCGATATCGACGAGTGTCAACCTCACGGTGGCCCTGAGGGACGCCTCAATCGGCAATGGCTGCATCTCTCCATTCAGCCCGGGGGCAGCTACAGTTGGGCCTTTGGATTCTTCGGTATCGATGGAGGTGCGGGCACTTACGAGGTGGTGACGGTTCACACCTCAGGCACCTGCACGGTCAGCAATGCAAGCAGGCTCGGTTTCGACTTCACTGTCTGCGTCTCAGGAACGCCGGTTGCAAACGGTCGCAATCTGTTGGTCGATGGAAATGACCTGATGGAGCAGCTCAGTCCGTATGGACCCGTCACGGTGGCGTTTGTTCCTGAACCGTCGGGTGCATTCCTGGCGATTCTTGGCATCGGATGGCTGGGGCTGCGTCGCCGGAGATGAGACAATTGGACCACTGATGATCGAAACGCACTGTGACGATCCGGGCGTGCGTAAGTCCTTACGATGGGAAAGCTGTTAGGGTCGCTGGATTGGCATCGTCAAGGGATGCCACCATCAACTTGTGGCGAAACTGAAAGCGATTCCTCCTCCAGGAGCTTGAGGAAAGCCCGCTGAAGGAGGGACTGCAATCAATCTCAGGGATTGGCGACCTTCAGGCGCATCATGCGCTTGGGATTGCCGCTGGTGGGAACCACGTCGCCGATCTTCACGCTGACCGGGCCGGTGCCGCTGGTGACGATGCGGCTGGTGCCACCACCGAGCCAGGTCCATGCTCCCGATCCGGTTTTCGAGGCCACCGGGGTCCAGTTGCCGAGGTCATCGGTGGCCTGGACGGTGTAGGTGATGTCGGCTGGATTCGGATTCTGAAGGCTGAAGCTCAGGGCAAGCCGGTCAGTCAGGAGGGAATCCGCATCGCCAATGAGGGCGGAAGGAGCGGCCGACGGTCCGTTGGCCGCGGTGCCGACAGTAGGATCGGTTCCGAGGGCATACTCGACGAGGTTCTGGACGCCGTCGTTGTCGTAGTCTGCATTGTCCGCAAGATTTCCAGTGGTGCTGGTGGTGCCGAACTCGGCGAGGCGCCAGGTATTCACCGGTGTCTGGGGCTGCACGATGCGGACGCGATAGGCGAGCACCATGGTGTCATTCTCAAGACCGGCATTGTAGCTTTGAATGGTGCCCGAGGCGTCCATGTATTTGCCGGTGGCGCTGATGAAGTCATTGTCGTTTCCAACGAAGAGGAAGTAATCGTTCGGATTGGCAACGTCGCCGCAGGAGACAAGGCTGAGGGCCTCCCACTTTTCGCAGATCGTGTTGATGTCTCCCGGTGCGGTGTTGAGGTTGAGGCCGAACTTGGCGACTTCCGCGATGTTGAGGTCGAGCTTTCCAAGGAGGTTGAGAGCCTCGGTCCAGGAAATGGGGGTGACGGTTGGGGCCAGCACTCCACCCGGCGCGACGGCGTTTCCTTCGGCATCATACAGACCATCGATGTTGGTGGCGTTCGAGAGGTCCGCCAGAAGGATCGACTTGAAGACCGGAGCACCGGCAGCGCCGCGGCCATTTCCTTCGCGGGAGAGGATGAGGAGCTGATGGTCGTTCAAGGCCAGGATCGCGCTCTGGGCGGCGTTGCGGTTGACGGTGCTGCCGTTGGTGGTGGAGCCGGTGTCATCCACCCGTGGGAGCTGGATCAGATACTGGGCGACTGGATCGCTGGGAGCATCATTCGAGCTGACATCATAGACGAGCAGTCGGGTGTTCGACCGGCCCTGGTTTCCTGAACCGGAGTCCTGAAGGGTGGCGCTTTGAAGCAGTCCGAAGAGCTTGGTGCCGTCCGGGCTTTGGGCGAGGCCTTCCATGCCCTGATTGATGCGGCGGCCATTCGTCGGCGGATCGGCCTGGAAGTTGATCGTGCCGGTGGGCGAGTGGGGCACGAGGGCGGCGGGGATCTGAAGCTGGGCATCGAGCTGCTTGGCGGCGTTGAAGTGGTAGATGTAGCCACCGTATTCATCGCCGATCCAGCCACTGCCGGTCTTGCCGCTGCGGTTGTCCAGGGCGAGCCCTTCTGAATCGAGGGTGAGTCGGTTGTTCACCGTGCCGTCACTCTGGGTGCTGTTTCCGGAGGCGATCGGAACGGAGGTGCCGAAGAGCGAGGTGCTGCCGTCGGCCAGAAGCCCGGTGGTGAAGACCGGCGCGGTGCCGGAGTTGCCATCGTGATCGTAGGTGAAGCGGGTCGAACCGGTGAAGGTCATGGCCACCTGGTTCTGCGCGGTGGTCGGTGTGGCGGAGGTGTAGGGCGTGAAGGTGAAGCTGAACGCGTTGATGCGGGCCGCGTAGTTCGAGTAGATCGCGCCGCTGTTGTAGCCGCGGTCCGGCAACATGTTGAAGGTGCCGCTGAAGGTACCATCGAGGTTCTTGGTGAAGCCGCTGACCTGGAGGTCGGAGATCGAGCCGAGGGATTCTCCGGTGGCGGGATCGATGGCATTGGCTGGGATGCGTCCGACCCCCTGGAGTCCGAGATTCACGAACTGCGTGCCATTCACCGTGACACCCGATGCGGGCCACGTGTCGGTGTTTGGAACAAGGACGTCGCGGTTTCCAGAGGCGAGGGGAGTGGTCACCACGGGCTCGTCATTGAGGATGGTGCCGATGCCTTGAGCGTCGGAAATCGTGGTCGTGCCAACGCTGTTGACGACGTTCGAGAGGTTGATGAGGACGGTTTCATCCGACTCGAAGGTGGTGTCGCCCAGCACGGTGACGGAGACCGGTTGGGTGAGGGCTCCACCGGCGGTGAAGGTCAGCGTTCCGGAAGCCGCAGTGTAGTCGCCGGGCTGGGTGGCAGTTCCGTCCGCTGTGGCATAGTCCACCGTGAAGCCGGTGGTGTTGTCACTGCGGGTGACGGTGAAGTTGAGGGTGGTGGTGCCGCTGTTTCCTTCAGTGACGGAGACGTCGTTGATGACAATCGTGACAGGGGCGGACCCGCCAATGCTGAAAGTCCAGTCTCCTGCGGCTCCGGGAGCGACAGCTTCCCAATTGGTCGCAGTGTTGCCGATGGCGGTCAGCAGTTGCGACTCGGTTCCCGTGTAGGTCGCGCCGCTGGTCTTGTAGCGTGAGGCTGAACCGGTGGGGCTGATGAAGGTCGTTCCGGCGGTGAGTCCCGAGGGGCGGGCGCTGGTGCTGGTGCCGATCTTCGCGCTGTAGATGAAGGCGGTGGGCGTCGTGGAAGTGATCGCGCTTGCGGTGTAGATCTGGATCTCCTCGTTGTTGTTGCCGAGGCCGAATCCGGTCGTGTTGCTCCAGTCATAAGTGGAGGTCGAGAAGGCGGCAGCACCCCAGGGAAGGATGATGACCGTGCCCTTGGGGATGGTTTGACCGCTTTTCACCGTGAAGGAGGCCTCACCCTCGGCCAGATCGGTGAAGGTGGCACCTCCTGCCGAAGCGACCTCGTTGTCGTTCACATAGAAAACGGTTCCGGCGGTGAGGTCCTTGAGAACCAGGATCGCAAAGTTGTCAGGCGTTCCGGAGGTGTTGTAACCGATCATCGCGATGTCGCCGGCGGCGAGTGTCGTCGGAACAGGGGTGACGGTGAGAATCTGAGCCACCGGGGTGGCAGTGCTGTAGTTCGAGTTGCCCGCCTGAGAGGCCGTGATCGTCGTGGTGCCGACACCTGTGATGCTGACGGTGCCTCCGGAGACGGTGGCCACGGCGTTGTTGGAACTGGAGTAGCTGACCGCAAGCCCCGAGCTCGCGGTGGCGGTGAGGGAGAATGGCGAGTCACTCACCGATTTGTTGGGCAGGGCCGCGAAGGTGATGGTCTGCGAGGCTTGTGTGATGTCTCCACTCAACCCGGTGGGCTGGGTCAGCGTGTAGTTGGCACTGTCCGCACCAGAGAGGGTGGAGGTGGAAGTCACGGCGATGCCGGTTCCCACATTCGCATCGGCGAAAGTGCCGGTGCCAACCAGAGTAACCACATCCGGGGAGACGATGCCGTTCAAGGTGCCTGTCACGGTCGCATTCAACGTGGCATTGTAGGGACGACTGGTGACGGCGGCACTGGTGAGGGTGAGGGCTTTCTCCGTGATATCGGCCGTGAGGCCCGTGGGCTGGGTGACCGTGTAGTTGGCTGAAGGGGCAGCGTAGCCGGAGACGGTCATGGCCTTCGCCGTTCCAACCGTTTTGGTGACGAAGCTGGCCACCGGGGTGCCTGCGACGCTGAATGACTCGGAGTTTTCAAGTCCCACATAGGAAGCGGTCCCGGTGAGTGTGGCTGCAAGGGACCCATCATAGACTCGACTGACTCCGGAAAGTCCCGTGATGGTGAGGTCCTTCGGCGCTACCGTGCTCGACGCGGTCGCGACCGTCTGGGACGTGGCACCTCCGCCGGAGATGGTGACATTTCCAGAGTAGGTGGCCGCCGCCGACGTGGCGGAGAGGCGGACGTAGATCGGGGTGCTGGAGACCGTGCCGCTGGTCGCAGTGAGGGCGAGGCTGGTCGAGTAGCCGGAGCCGATGGCGGTGGAGACCTCAAAGCCCGTTGGCGCGGCCACGGAAAGGTTTCCCGTCAGGTTTCCTCCGGAAACCGAGAAGCTGGTCGGGGAACTACTGGCGGTGCCGTAGATCGTGTTGACGGCGGAAAGGGTGCCCACCGCGGTGATCGTGGGAGCGGCGCTTACGATGATGTCTCCCGGCTCATAAGTGATCGAGTAGTTCGAGGCGGTGAATGTTCCCCCGACCGCGTCTGAGGCCGTGATTGTGTCGGCGTAAGCTGCGGGGGTGTCGCCCGCTGCCGCGCCCGATCCGTAGCTGATGGTGACTGAGCCAATCGTCTCCACTCCGACCAGGCCCGAGCTGCTGAAGGCGGTGGAGCCAGACCCGCCGGTTAGGGTCGTGCCGAAGGG
>JAIYDT010000544.1 GCA_027487355.1 Verrucomicrobiaceae bacterium | reverse complement strand
GCGGTCGCCGCGCTCGGAACCTTGAAGGGGCTCCGGGATTCGGACGGCATCATCACCGAGTTGCCCAACCGCACCCTTGCAGGTCCGAAATTCGGCATGCTGCGCAACTGGTATGCCCTGCGCAACCAGATCACCGGCGGCCTCAAGGATCGCGTCATCACCGATCAACTGCCAGCCACCACCTCGACCGCCAGCGCCAGGATCACCGATCCCGGCAGCGCCTTCATCAAGCCGCTCATCCAGCCGGTCATGACCGAGGCCGTTTACTACCTGCGCCACGTCATCAACACCGAGACCACGCCGGCCCGCATGACCGAGCTGATCTATCCACGGGTCGTGCTCTGGAATCCCTTCAACACCAAACTCAAGACCAGCGGGCACGTCGTTCATTTCGACTTCCGTCTGAGTCATAATGCGGTCGTTAGCTGGAAGAATCCTCAGACCGGTGCCGACGAGTCGAAGACCCTCAATCTCAACCTCAACTTCAACTACTCCTATCCACACCACCTCGCCTTTTACGTTCCGCCTACCGAGTTCGAACCCGGAGAAGCCCTGTGCTTCACCTCAGGCGGAGGCTCGCGGGTCACGCCGTATGCGGCCGGGGACTCCGACATCCGCTCGAACGTCCTCAGCGCCACCTCCAACCCGGTGGACCTGAAATGCTTCAGCCGCGAATGGCCGGGAAACTCCGAGCTTCTTCCTACCTTCAATGCCGCCACCGCCAAGATCAGCTATGGTGGAAACTCCAGCATCATCTGGAACACCTCCAACCGCACCCAGACCGTGCTGCTTCACTCGCTGTCCGGAAACTCCGGGGCCGTGAAAATCCCCGATCTCCTCAGCGGCAGCGGCCCGGCGGTGGTCCGCCAGATCTCGCTCGACAACTACTCGCGCGGCAACAACGGCCGCTGGCTCGTCGGCTACACCCCAAACCGTCTCTATCAACTCAGCGATGCGACCAGTGGCGGAGTCCCACCCGACAGCCTGCTGGCCTTCGGCGGTCGCTACCGCTACCTTTACGAGACCAACGCCAACCGAACCCAGGGCCAGTCCAACAACGAGCCGTGGTTCGTGGCTCCGATGATCCATCAGAACATCGGTGCTCCCAACATCCACCGCTGGCCATTCGACAACATTTTCGGCCTCGCCTACGTCAATGTCAGCGCCAGCGGGATCTCCAACGGATCGGGCCCGCACCTTTACAGCTACGGCCCCATCGCCCAGGCCCGCCAATGGTCGGAGTGGGTCGATCCCGAGGTGCTTCCTCACCGCGCCTCCAATGGAAGGTATCGCACCGCCGTGTTCACCGATGCCTCATTCTCCACCAGCAACAGCACCTATCCGGTTTACGACCTGCCCTCCACTTCGGTTCCACTGGTCAGCCTGGGCGCGCTGCAGCATGTGCAGCTTTCCCCCTTCGCCTGGCACCCCACCCAGATCATTGGCCACTCCTTCCTGCCTCCCTACGTCACCACCCGCCCCGCCGTGACCTCACGGACCGCGACCGAGGAAAACAACCTCTGGAGCAGCAAGGTGATGAATCTGAGCGGCACGGGCTCCAGTGATTCAAACTACGACATCACCGGATTCGACAAGATCGGCGGCGGCACCAAGGACATCCTCTTCAACGACATCAGCTTCGAGGTCAACCAGGCCCTCTGGGACCGCTATTTCCTCTCGGCCATTCCCCGCAGCGGCTGGAGCGGCTCCAACTGGGACTTGTCCAACCCGCTGCCGAATCCCCGCCTGAAGATCGATCCCGCCAATTCCAGCAACGGCAGCCGCGCCGAGCTGGCCAACTTCCACCGCGCCGCGCGATCGCTCTGGCTCGAGGGCGGCTTCAATGTGAACTCCACCAGCATCAACGCCTGGGAAAGCCTGCTCCGCTCGTTCCGCGACGTCAACCTGCCGAACCGAACCGGCTCCGCGGGCTCGATCACCGGCACCGCCTTCGCCGGAGTCACACTCCCAGAAGCCGGTGCCACCAAGGCCCTCGCCCCCACCGATGAAAAATTCTGGAACGCCTATCGAAAGCTCACCGACGACGAGATCCGCCTTCTGGCCACCGAGATCACCAACCAGGTCCGCCAGCGCGGCCCCTTCCTTGGCGTCTCCGATTTCGTGAACCGCCGACTCGTCCTCACCACCGACTCGAAGCGCGGCAAGCATGCCAACGGCGGTGCCATCCAGCTCGCCATCGACAGCGTGGCCTCCCTCAACGACACCCGCCAGGCCGGCTGGGTCATGCCGACCGCCTCCGCTGCCGCAAACTTCCAATACGGAGCCGACTACTGGGGCGGCCCCATCGCCCAGCCGGAAAAGCAGACCTACGAGTCCTATCAAACCGGTGGCGTGTCCGCCACCCGCGCCGAGGGAGTCGGGGCCGCTGCCCACCTGAATCAAGCCGACATCCTTCAACAGATCGGCTCCGTCCTCGTCGCCCGTGGTGATACCTTCGTTGTCCGCGGATACGGCGAGGCCCAGGACAGCTCCGGAGCCGTCACCGCCCGCGCCTGGTGTGAGGCCGTCGTGCAGCGCACCCCGATTCCTCTGAACCCGGATGAGAACGTCGCCGGCCTCAACCCGAAGCCCACCACCGGCGGTGCCATGGAGTTCGGCAGAGCCTTCCGGATCGAAAGCTTCCGCTGGCTTTCCCCCGACGAAGTCTGATTCCCTGACCGCGATCTCATGAAATTCCTCTCCCGCGCCCTGGTCGCGCTGCCATTCGTTTTCGATCTCTCGTCCGCCGCACCCATTTCGGAAGGAAGCCATGTCGATCTGATCGTGGTCCCCGTCGGACCGGTTTCGCTCGCGGAGTTCGAGGCCGATGTCCCGCCCGCCCCCGCCGCTGCCACCGGCACCGCCGCCCCAGCGACGCCAGCGGACCCCGCCAAACCCCAGGCCCCGGCCGGGGGCGGCAGCGGTGTCCGGGTGAAGGAACAGGACCCGGCCGCCATCGCGCCCTCCGCCCTGTTCGTGAAACGCAGTGAGACCGAGTATTTCCAAGTCCCCTGCTCCCAGAACGCCATCGGCTCGCCGGTCCGCACTCCGGTGAAGGACTCGGAAATCGTGCTCTATCGCCGCGAGGGCAATCAGGTGAACTCCTTCAAGGAAGTGGCCAAGCTCACCATCGGCCAGTCCGGCGAGCGCATCCTCGTGGTTCTAACAAAACCGCTGAATGAGAAGAAGTGGAGCGACCCGAAGGTCTCGATCTTCAAGCTCGCCCGCACCGAGCGACCGCAACTGTTCTTCGTCAATGCCTCCCAGGAAACCCGCTGCGGCGTGAACGTGGCCGGACAGACGATGGGCCTCGATCCCCTGAAACCCCTTGCCTGGCAATGCCCACCAAATGCCGAGGCGGCGGGCGTCGATGTGGCGCTGGCGATGAGTTCCCCGGACGGCGGCTTCCTGCCGATGTTCTATCAGTCGAATGTCGAGCTGAAGCCCCGCGCCACCACGCTCTTCATTCCCTACGGCGTCACCGCCCAGGAGTCGTTCCGGGGTGGGAAATTCGCGACGGGAACCTTCTCGGATGAGGATTTCCGCGTCGCGTCTCCCTACAAGATCGGCAAGTAGCCTCAGCTTCTTTCCTCGCCGCCGACGAAGGTCTTCCAGACCGAGAAGTCGTCGCCAAGAAGTACGACGTCCGCCGTAAATCCGGGTTCCAGCTTGCCGAAGCCCTCGAGGCCGAGCGACTGCGCCTGGTTCCACGAGGTCGCCTTGACGATCTCGCTCAGCGGCAGGCCGGTGATCTCCGCGACGTTCTTTACGCCGACGTTGTAAAGCAGGGCCGAGCCGGCCAGCGCGCCACCGTGCTTGAGGCGGGCGACGTCGTCCTTCACCACGACTTCCAGGCCACCTAACAGGACCTCGCCGTTTCCAATCCACGAGGCGGCCATCGAGTCGGTGATCATCAGCAGGCGGTCGATCGGCACCAGCTTGAAGACCAGCTTCAGCATGTCCGGGCAGAGGTGGATGGTGTCGCAGATCAGCTCGATCATGATCGAGTCATCGAGCAGCCCCGCGCCGATCACGCCGATCTCGCGGTGGTGCAGCGGAGTCATCGCATTTCCATAATGCGTGAGGTGGGTGAGCCCGGCCTCCTTCGCAGCGAAAATCTGTGCAGCGGTCGAGGAGGTGTGCGCGGCCGAGCTGGTGATGCCGATCGCTTTCGCCTCGCGGATGACCTCGAGCGCGCCGGGCATTTCAGGAGCCATCGAGACAATGAGGGCGCGGGCGATGTCGTGGATGCGCTTGAGTTCGGGGAAATTCGGCGGGCGCACGAACTCCGGGTTCTGCGCCCCGGCCTTTTCCTTGTTGATGAAAGGGCCTTCGACGTGGAGGCCCGGCGTGCGGCAGAAGTCCTGCGCGGCCATGTACTCGGCACACTTCGCCGCGATCTCCTCCAGCTTGTCCTGCGGCTGGGTCAGCGTGGTCGGCAGCCAGGTGGTCACGCCCTCCTTGAGCTTGATCTGCGCGATCTGGCGGATGGCTTCGAGCGTGTTGTCGCAGACATCGTGGCCATTGGCTCCGTGGCAGTGGATGTCGAAAAAGCCCGGCATCGCGATTCGCCCCTCGGCATCGATCACCAGATCCGCCTCCGGGTGGGCATCGCCCGGATTCAGCACGGCGGCAATGCGGCCGTCTTCCAGCAACAGGGCTCCATTCTCAATATCTACATCCGGTGAGATAATCCGGGCACGGTGGATCAGCGTTTTCATGGCGGTTCGGAAACAAAGGTTACGGACTCATCCTCAACCTGTTTTCAGAGGCTGACAAGCCGGGAGCGAGGGGCTAATTTCTGATAGACCATGAATGACAAACGATCCTCATCTGCCGTGCGCGACCAGATTGCCGCCGCTCTCGATGAAATGGAGCACCGCCTGCATGGCCTGCTCGATTCGAAGGGTCGCGTCGCCGAGGAAACCCACGCCCTGCGGAAACTCGGCAAGTCGATTCGCGGCGGGCTGAACCTCTTCGGCCTGCCGAAGTCCGCGATTCGGGCGATCGGAGCGATCGGTCGTCTGTTAGGCGGCCCGCGCGATGCCGTTTCCCGTCGCACCACCTGGCAGCGGCTCGCCCTTTCCGAGGGTCCGCACGCCGCGGAGACCTCGGTCGCCGCCATCGGGGCCCTGCTGGAGCAGCACGCGCGATCCGCCGCACGGCGTCCGCCTGGGCAAACGATCACCTGGGCCGAGGTCCGACTCCGCCACACCCGCGCAGCCCTCGGCGCGATCCCCGAGGAACACCTCTCCCTGCGGGCCGAAAAGGGCCTGAATAAGCTGCGCAAGAAAGTCCGCGCCAATCTCCGCTCGATCGCAACCGAACATGGCGAGCACGAGTTCCACGACCTCCGGAAAGCGATCAAGGCCTGGCTCGGAGCCTTGCATCATCTCGGTCTCGCCGCGGACGAACGCGTTGGACAGTTCGCCGATCTGTTAGGCGACGTGAACGACCTTCATGTTTTCGCGGCCTGGCTCGATGCTCATGGCTTCGTCCGCTCCCTTGCGCCGATCCCCTGGCGGGCGGTCGATGAGAAACTCGCCGCCCTGAAGCACGAAATCCTCCACGCCGCGCCCTCGCTGCGGAAGATGGTTTCAGCGGCCTGAGCTTTTCAGCAGATTGCGACCGGACCAGAGGTAGTTGCCTCCGGAAATGACGGTCAGCGCCACCGCGATCCACAGCGACACCGGCATCAGCCAGGACTGCGGATTGGAAAGCGTCAGTAGCCAGGTCGAGACCACGCCGGATTTCGGGACGTGGGAGAAGGTCAGCCACACCAGGCCGGTGATGCAGAAGGTCAGTTGGAAGGTTGTTTTCCATTTCCCGAGGTTGTCCGCCGCCAGCACCTGACCGGCCTCGATCGCGATCTGCCGCAGCCCGGTGACCATGAATTCGCGACCGATGATCAGCGCCGTCACCCAGACGGGGCAGAGATTCATGGCGGAAAAGTAAACGAAGGCGGCGCAAACCAGGATTTTATCCGCCAGCGGATCGAGCAGCTTTCCGAGCGGAGTGACCAGCCCGAGTTTCCTCGCCAGATAGCCGTCCAACCAGTCGCTCGCCGCCGCCAAGGTGAAGGAAATCAAGGCGATCAGGTGACCCACGAAACTGCCTGCGCCCGTGCCCGCGACGAAAATCACGGTCAAAACCAGGCGGGAAAGGGTGATCG
>JAIYDT010000589.1 GCA_027487355.1 Verrucomicrobiaceae bacterium | reverse complement strand
CGACCCACCGGATCAAACGCCGCACCGATGACCGTGACGTCCGGGAGATGGGAACCGCCTGCCGCTGGATGATTCACCACCACCCGGTCGCCGGGAGCGAGGTCCAGCCTCGAGGCCACCTCGCGGACACAAACGCCCAGCGCACCCAAATGCACCGGCACGTGAGGGGCGCTGACCACCAGACGACCGTCTGCATCGAGCAAGGCACACGAGTAGTCGAGCCGCTCCTTGATGTTCGTCGAAAGCGCGGTGCGCTTCAACAAGGCCCCCATGTCACCGACGATCCCCTCGAAGCGGCTGCGGAACAGGGCGTCCTCGATGCCCGAGGCCCCGCTTCGAGAAGTCCTTCGATCGTCCGTCGTTTTCTCTAACAAAAAGCTGCCCTTGTCGCCATGACGCAGCGACCAACCCACAGGCACCACGCAGGTGCTGAAGCGATCCTGATGCATCACCGGCCCCGCAAGAGAGGTCGCATCGAAGCGTTCCGTTTCCGGCTCCAATCCATCCTCCTCCACGATCACCCGCAACGAAACCAGTTCGATCGCGCGCCCCGTCGCAGCGGGAAATCCGTAGAGCTTCTGATACGCCGCATGAAAGCCATCGCTCAGACGAGCTTCGGATTCATTCGCTGAATCCAGCTCCACTTCGATCGAGGTTCCCTGCCCTTCGAGACATAGCGAAGCCAACCAGCGTGAACGATGGGACGACATTCCGAGTCGCTCCGTAGCGGCAGCTTGAAGCTCCACCCAGACCGACTCGATCGGATAACCTGAGAGGCGTTGAAGAACCTGGCGGGCCGCCGTTTCCTGGCGTCGCGCCCGGTCCAGGCCACGTGCGCTCAGCAGCCCTGCATCGCCGGGAACGATGACTTGCTTCATGCCAAGACGATCGGCAAGAGCGCAGGCGTGTTGAGGTCCGGCACCGCCGAAGGCCAGCAGCACATGGTCGCCGGGCAGGGCCCCTTCGCCGACCGTCACCGTGCGGATCGCCTCGGCCATGGTCTCGATCGCGATCCGCCGCAGGCCTTCTAACAGCTCCTGCTCCGAGTCCAAAGAAATGCCATCCGATGACATCGCCGACATCAACTCGCGGAGCCGCTGACGGGACGGCTCGGGATCGAGCGGGATGCCCGCACGGTCGGGGTCCATCAGACCTAACAGCAGGTTCACATCGGTGACGGTCAAGGGTCCGCCGCGCCCGTAACAGGCGGGTCCCGGAGAGGCTCCGGCGCTTTCCGGCCCGACTTCCAGGCGGCCAAGGTGCCAGCGGCAGATCGAGCCACCACCCGCCGCGACCGTGTGGATCCGCAAGGCGGGAGCCATCACGCGGGCGGGGCCGATTTCCTGCTCATAGCGGTAGGAAAAGGGTCCATCGATGCGAGCGACATCGGTGCTGGTGCCGCCCATGTCGAAGGCGATCACTTTCGAAAATCCTGCTGCGCGGGCCACGGAGGCCGCGCCGACGAGGCCACCCGCTGGACCGGAGAGCAGGGAATCCTTCGCTCGATACGAAGAGGCCGGCACCAGGCCACCGGCGCTGGTCATCAGCGTGGGCTCACCGGATGCCATCGCCGAGCGGATGCCATCGATGAACGACTGCATCACCGGCGAGAGCCAGGCATCGGCGACGGCGGTTTCCATGCGGCCGAGGAAGCCGATCAACGGCGCGACCGCCGATGAGGTGGAGACGCTTTCAAAGCCTTCGTCCAACAACCAGCCCGCCACGCGCTCCTCAATCTGCGGACATCGCCAGGCATGCAGCAAGGCCACCGCCGCGACGCGGATGCCATCTGTTAGACACTCGCGGGCCAGGGCGCGGACCTCGGTTTCATCGGGCTCTTCGAGGGTGTTGCCCAGCGCATCGAGCCGTCCGCAGATGCCGACGATTTTCTTGGGAAGCACCTCGGGCTCGGGCTGCGAGAGGGCGAACAAGCGCTGCCGTCTTTGGTCGCGCAGGATCGGCAGGTCGGTGAAACCCCGGGTGATGAAAAGCGCGGTCGGTGCGCCTTTCCGTTCGAGCAGGGCATTGGTGCCGCGGGTGGTGGCGACTCGGAAATCCAGAGGTGGAAGCTTTCTGGAAACCGGCACTCCCATCAACAACCGAGCTGCGACCACGGGCGGTTCCTCACCGCTGCGCAGGGTGATCCGGTCTCGTTTCACCGGCCCATCCAGCTGAATCCGCCGACCCTGATCGCGATTCGAAACCACTCGATGGCCCTCATCGCTGTGAAAGCCGACGAGCACTTCATCGGCAAGTTCGAAGGGGGAGACGACCGTCAACCAGCCGTCGATCCCGCGTTCGAGAACCGAAAGCACCAGACTGCCATCGGACAGCACCTTGATGCGACGCTCGGTGCCATGGGGATCCCGCGCCCAGGCATCGGTGAAGGTGCCTCCGGTATCGACGCGGATGTTCCAAGTCGTTTCCACGGAGGAAGCTGGCAGAGATGGATCAGTGGAAGGTCGAGCTTCCATCTGTCAATTCAGTTGCCGGAGCCCTGCGAGGCAATCTTCCGCAGCCGGTTGCGGAGCGCGACCTTGCTGGCGGCCGGGAGGCGGTCGATGAACAACACGCCGTTGAGATGATCGATCTCATGCTGCAAGGCGCGGGACAGGAGCCCATCGGTTTCCACCACGAGGGTGCGGCCATCGAGGGTGCGGAGGGTGGCCTTCACATCGAGGGGCCGACGCACTTCCGAACGAATCCCACGGATGCTGAGGCAGCCTTCCATGCCGGACTCCTTCTCATCGCCGAACTCGAGCTCGGGATTGATGAAGACCAGCGGCATGATCGAGAGCAGGTCGGTGTCCTCACCATCGACGCGCAGATAGGACACGCATTCGGGATCATGGGAAACATCGATCACGGCGAGGCGGAGATCCACGCCCACCTGGGGAGCGGCGAGACCGACGCCATTGGCATCGACCATCGTTTCCAGCATGTCATCGACGAGTTTGAGCAGGCTTTCATCGACGGTTTCGACAGGCCTGCAACGCTGGCGGAGGACGGGGTGGCCGTATTGGACGATATCAAGGATCATGGACCTGGCGGGGCTGGGCTCTGATCCGGCAGTCGGATGCGGGCCGGGACGTCTTTAATGGCAATCCCGGCCTTGGTCAACGAATCCCAGATGCCGAGGAGCTTCTCAAGGGGCAGCATCTTGTCGGCCTCGAGCTCAAGTTTGCGACCCGGATTCTGTTTCTGATAGGCGGCAAGATAGGACTCGAACAGCCCATCCGGCACCACCAGCGAATCGATCGTGATCTTTCCGTCCACATTCACCGCGATGACGGAGCGCTCTTCGGTAACCTGGTCGGACTTCACCTCACGGACGGTCGGCAGCTCGATCCGCAGGACGTTCCGAGGCTTCTTGAAATGGGTGGAGACGATGAAGAAAATCAGCAGCACCAGCAGGATGTCGATCAGCGGCACGATCTGCACCGTGTTGCGACTCTTCGGAGGGCGATGAAATTTCATGGCAATCAGGCGTTGGATCCTGGCTTGGCGCAGAGACGGGCGAGGTCGGCCAGCACCGATTCCAGGCGGGCGGTCATCAGTTCGATGCGGCGCATGAACCAGCCGTGGGCGACCACGGCGACGACGGCGATCGAGATGCCGAAGATGGTGGTGTGAAGGGCCTCGGCGATGCCGCGGGCGATGGCGAGGTGGTCGGATGCATCGCTCAGGCCACGGAAGACATTGACCAGGCCACTGACGGTGCCGAGCAGTCCGAGCAGCGGGGCGACGGTGATCAGCACATCGAGGCTCTGGATGCCGGAGTGGATGCGGACCATTTCGCCACGGGCGGCGGACTCGACGGCGCTGGTGATCTCGACCTGGGGTTTGCCTGAATGGCGCAGTGTCACGGCCCCAAGGCGAGCCAGGGCACTGTCACCCCGGCGGAAACGGTTTTGCAGCGCCTCCCATTTCCCGGCCGCGCTGTTCTCGTCGAGCGACTCGATTTCCAGGGCAAGTCCTTCGGGGACGATGGTCGATCGCCGCAAGGAGACGAACTTGAACACAATGACCGTGATGCCGATCACCGAGGACAAAACCAGCGGGTAAATGAAAAGCCCGCCATCGCGGAAAAAGCTGACCAGGGTATCTAGGCTGCTGGCATTCGAGATGGCGGCAGCAGGAAACTGCATGGGATGGACGGACATGGGAAACTGGGCGCTTGGGCTCGGGGGATGCATAGCCGAGCCATCCCGGAAGCAACAAGGCTAGAGTGGCCATTTCTGCCAACTGCTTCGTTCGCCCGTTCGGCTCTTGAAGTTGATCGGCCCCAGGATCATAGCCCTTGCATGCCAAGGGGTTTCCCAACAGTCCGACTGGCGCTGATGCTGCTGTCGGCGGGAGTTGCATGCGCGGCGAAGCCTGTCGTCGAGACCCGTTGGAAACTCACGCCCAACCGTCCTGATGACGTCACCCTGCATCTGTGGCACCTGGACGAACCCTTACCGCCCTTCGAGGACTCCGGCTGCATGCCCCTGCGTCTGGAGGGCCTGCTCAATGGAGCCCAAGGGCACCGCCCCTCGGCAGATGGGATGGGCTCCTCCGTTTCGTTCAACTTCGAGGGTGAGTTCCCTTCCGAGAAGCCACGCCCCTACGGTCCCATCCTTTTGGCCAAGCCCGCCTTGGAATCCGGGCCTGGAGACAACGTTGACACCTTTTTCCCGGTCGCGGGGGGAGATGGCGCGTTCACGATGGAGGCGATCGTCAAACTGGAGATCCTGCCGCAGGATTCCCCAGGCTATGCGGCGGACATCGTGACCATGGATGACGATGCCTACGAACAGCGGGTGTTCCTGTTCCGAATCGAGAAACCGGGATTCCTCTCGTTCGTCCCGATCGCAGGAGACTTGGTGCGTGGAGGGGGGCTCGCGACGATTCCCACCAGTGGACCGCATGCCATCAACACCCGTGACTGGTTCCATGTCGCTGTCACCTACGATGGAAACGAGAACGTCCCCGACAACCTCAAGTTCTACTGGACGAGGCTGGGCCCTGAAGCCAGGTCGGCCAACCTCATTGGAAAAGGAACCCTGTCAGGTGATCTGCGCCGGGAGCTGGGGGACTTCGCGATCGGAAACACCGGCAAGATCAACAACCTCGGGCCTTTCGAATTCTTTCCAGGAAGCATCGACGAAGTCCGCATCAGCAGCATCGCCCGCAGCCCCGTGGATTTCCTTTTCGTCAGTGATGAAGAGAAGCAGCGGACGATCTCCAGTGGCATCATCGGAACGATCCGTTCTCAGGCCAATCTGATGCTGCAGCAGATCACCGTTGATGGCAGCGCGTTCCCGTTCCGTTCCGACGGCGCGCCACTCGTTCTGAGTCCCGGACTCCACCGGGTGGACTTTGATTTTGGATTCGCTTCCAGCCTGGAAGGTGATTCGCTTTCGGTGAAGTGCCACCTTGAGGGCTTCGATGAGGACTGGCGCCCAACGGCCCATGGCATGACGCTGACCTGGGAGATGCTCGATGAGAAGGATGTCGTGCTTTCACGAACGGAATTCTCCACCACGAGAACCAGCACCGGCTGGGAAAGCGATGTCACGGATTCACCCCTTGTCTCAAGGACCGAGCCGCTCTTCGTCCCGGAGCAAACCCGCAGCATCCGCGTCACGATGTCGTCAGGAACACCGGACACCACCGGATGCTGGTTGATCGACAATCTAACACTTTCCCGGTCCAGCAAGCCGACCGAGAACCTCTGGCCCAACGGCGGCTTTACCGAGGGTGAAAGGCTCGATCAGATCGGAGGCATCCCCTCGGGGTGGATTCGTGGCGGAACCGAACCCGCCATCGCCCGGGTCATGCTGGCGCAGAATTCGGCGCTGGGATTGCTCGACGCCGAGCAGAGCCACTCCGGCTTCTGGACGAGCACCCGCAAGCTACCTGAGCGCCCGGCGAAAGGCGGTGAAACCTTCATCGTCAACTGGGCCGAAGCCTTCAACGTGATCTCCGGAGCCTCGCATCGGGCCACCTACGTCAACCTCCCTTCGGGTCAGTACACCTTCCGGGCGATCGCCATGACGGACAGCCCTGTGGCCAGCACCACCCAGCTCGCCATGCCGCTCATCGTCCAGCAACCCTTTTGGAATCAAACCTGGTTCCTTCCCGTGGTGGCCTCGGGCGGAGTGCTGTTCATCGGACTGGCCCTTTTCCTCAACTACCGGAGACGCAACCGGCATCGCATCGCCACCATCCGGATGGCCTCCGCCGTCGAGCGGGATCGGGCCCGCATCGCCAGGGACATGCATGATGACCTAGGGACTCGGGTTTCCCTTTTCAAACATGCCGCCTCGGTGGTCAGGCAGACGATCTCGCGAGATCCCGAAAAGGCGAGCCATCAGGCCCAGCGGCTCGAATCCGCTGCCTCCGATCTCGTGATTGCCATGGAGGGCCTTGTCTGGGCCGTGAATCCTTCCAACGACACACTGGAACACCTGGCCAGCCACCTTTCCGGCATGGCGCAGGAGATCTTCCGCGATGCGCCGGTCACCCTCCGGATCTCCATCCCCACCGACCTGCCCGCCATCCGGCTGACTTCGGATTTCCGCCACCATTACTCGCTGGCGGTGAAGGAAGCCCTGCACAACATCCTGAAACACGCCGGCCCCTGCGAGGCTTCGTTGAAACTTGAAATCGATGGCCGGACCTTGGTGGCCCTGGTCACGGACTCCGGCATCAGCTTCGATCCATTGAATCCGAAAGCCGGAAATGGACTGCTCAACCTGATCACCCGCAGCAAGGAGATGAACGGCAGCTGCGAGATCCATTCGCTCCCCGGAAGAGGCACGACGATTGTTTTGCGTTGCCCTCTGCCAAAGCCTCACGTCCCTTTCAAGGAATGACCACCACCGTGCATCGAGTTGTGATTGTAGAGGATGATTCACAGTTTCGTGAATCATTCCAGGAAGTGATCCATTCCGCCGAATCGTGGGAAGTCGCCGGCTGCCACGTCCGGGCGGAGTCCGCCATGGATGAGATCCCGAAAGATCCTCCGGACGCCGTCATCGTCGATATCCAGTTGCCGGGTCTCTCCGGAATCGAACTGGTCCGCCACCTCAAGCCACTATGCCCGGAGACCCAGTTCCTGATGGTCACCGTCTTCGAGGATGCGGATCTGGTTTTCGAAGCCCTGGCCGCAGGAGCCTCGGGCTATGTGCTGAAACGCGACGTCCATGCCCGTCTTCTCGACTCCCTGAACGACGTCCTGACCGGCGGTGCTCCCATGTCGAGTGCGATCGCCCGAAAGGTGGTCCAGCATTTCCGCCAGCCGGTTCCTGCCCAGGTGGAGGAACCGAAGGAGGAGTTTCACCTCACCCAACGCGAAACCGAAGCCCTCGATCTGTTGGTAAAGGGGTACTTCTACAAGGAAATCGCCAGCGAACTGGGAATCCGGATCGACACCGTCGCCTTCCACCTCGGAAACATTTATCGCAAGCTGCACGTCCGGACCCGCAGTGAGGCGATCCTGAAATACATGGGGCGCTCAGCAGGGAGCTGATGCGGCACCAGGCCGATCTGTTTTGACGAGAGTATCGACTCGCAAATCATTCTTTTTCAAAAAGTTGGAAACTACTCCATAAACGTGGAGGTTTCCAAAAACGAATCGTTCCGGTAGGTGGATAGGCTCCAGTTCCCCTTCGGATGGATTCACGCATGAATCGTTTCACAGCAGATCACGGAAATCGGAGCCTTGAAGATGACCTTCAACATGGCACGGCCTTCGTTGCGTCCACAGGTCGCACTCTGCCAGAGACCGCAGTTCCAATCCACCAACCCAGGCAACTGTGGGTCCATCTGGAGAATAGGGACCGGGAACTGCGGAGCGGAATCGAACGGGCGGCCTCCGAATTGAATTGGGAGCTCCACTATGGAACTCCTTCATACAGGCAGGAAGGGGCGGGGCGGATCATCAGTGGTTCGCCAATGGAAACCCCTGAACCCTCGGTGGCGAACAACCTGCCAACCATCATCATCACCAGCAGTCGCTCCGTCATCCGTCCTCATCGGCCCGACCTGGCTCCCACCCTCTCACCCGATCTCCAGCAAGCAGGCCGTCTGGCAGGAGGCCATCTTCTGTCGTTGGGATTCCCCCACCTTGCCTTCTTCACCAGCACCTCCGACCACTGGTCCGAATCGGTCGCGCGAGGATTCTTCGAGGTCTGTGCCGAAGCCTCGGTCACACCCCATCACGTCCCGGCACCGGTCGGAAATCCCTCGCAGCGCGCCGAACAACTTCTCGCCCATCTGGATGCGCTGCCGCTGCCATGTGCCATCCTCGCGGACCACGACCGACACGCGATCGAACTCATCGCGGCGGCCCGACATCTAGATCTCCGCATACCGGAAGATGTCTCGATCATGGGGATCGGAAATCTGGAAAACCTCCAGGAGCGCTCGACCATCCCGTTCACATCCGTCGATCTCGATCTTGAGAAACTGGGATACCTTTCAGTCCATCAATTGGAAGGGCTTCTCCGAGGAAGGACCACCATTGGGTTCACCCAGGTTCCGCCAAAAGGCCTCGTGATCCGAACCTCCCGCAGTCCGATTCAACCGATGTTCACCGGAGTCCACAAGGCCCTGGACATCATCAGAACTTCCTACACCCGGAATCTCAATGTGCCGTCGATTGCCAGGGAATGCGGCATGTCTGTTAGAAACCTCCATCGTCTGTATCGTTCGGTGACCGGAAGCACCATCGGCAGGGACATCCTTCACCTCCGGATCGAGGCGGCAAAAAGGAAGCTCATGATGGAGCCACTTGCCCTCGATCCAATTGCCGCAGCGGTCGGTCTCGGCAACTCACGAAACCTCTGCCGCCTCTTCCGGAAGCACCTCGGACGGACACCCGGCCAATGGCGATCCCTTCACCTGCATCCTTCCCTAACAGGCGCCGCCTGACGATTCTCTGAATCCAAAAGATACCAACAAACCCATGAAACCAAAGACCCGCTCCAACCGCCGCAACTTCCCGAAGTCCCTCGCGATCTGCCTGGCCCCACTTCTAGGCTGCGCCACCGCTCAGGCCACCATCGTCATCGCCAATGACTCCAACGGCTCGGGCACGTGGACGTTTCCGGCAGGATCCAACCTCCTCACCAGCCCCTCTCCTTCCACCGTCGCCGGTCACGAAGGATCGGACACCAACTGGAGCCGGGTGATCGACGGCTCGCTCGGAGACACCGGAGGCTCGGCTGCCACGAGCTGCACGCCGAACAACGGCAACGTCGTCACGTTTCCTCTCGATCTGACCGGTCATCCTGCGGGCCGGGACATCACCAGCTTCGACTCCTACTCCACCTGGGGAAACTCCGGACGCGACAACCAGAACTACACGCTCCAGTACTCCACCGTCGCGGATCCCACCACCTTCATCAACATCACCGCCGTCAACAACAACACCGGCGGCGACCGCTCCACCCACAGCCGGGTGACGAATGACGCCGGATTCCTCGCCACCGGCGTCCACTCCGTCCGGATCATCTTCGGTGCCGCCAATGGCGGCCAGGAAAACGGCTACGTCGGCTATCGCGAGTTCATCGTGACCGACACGCCGAATGTGATCTCCTTGTCCACAGAGACCACCAACAACAACGCTTTCTTCCTACCCGCCGGACCCAACCTCCTCACCGGAGTGACACCGGTTGAAACTCCAGCCCAGCCGGTTCACGGCAGTGATGTCGCCTCCAACACCTGGGCGACGACAATCGACGGCAGCATCGGTGACTACACCTCTCCCGCCTCAAGCGTCACTCCGAATAATGGAAACACAGTCACCTTCCCACTCGATCTCTCCGGCACCCACTCCGGGGGCTACAACATCACCTCGTTCGACTCCTACGCCGCCTGGGGCAGCAACGGTCGCGACGACCAGCATTACACGCTCTCGTATTCGACCGTCGCGGACCCAACCACCTTCATCCCGATCACCGACGTCGCCGTCCACACGGAGTTTCCCTCCGCTCCCCGTCAAGCCACCCATGCCCGCGTGACTGCAAATGGCGGAGTCATGGCTTCGAACGTCGCCGCCATCCGGCTCACCTTCAATGGCCAGGAGAACGGCTACGAGGGTTATCGCGAGTTCGTCCTCCAGGACATCTCCCATAACAACATCGCCACCGAAAGCAACAACACCAACAGTTGGACATTGCCCGTTGGCACCAACCTGCTGAGCTCGGCCACCGCCTACACTCCCAACAATCCGGCAAACTCCAACCATGGAAACGGCGACGTCACCGGAGGCACCTGGAACATCCTCACCGATGGCACAATCGGCTCCGCCGGAAACCAGTCGCAGACCGTCGCGCCCTTGGAGGATGCCTCGGTCATCTACACCCTGGACACATCCACGAACGTCAACGGCTACAACATCAGCGCCTTTGATGCCTACGCCGCCTGGGGTGACAGCGGACGCGATGACCAGTCGTTCAGCGTCCTCTACTCCACCGTCGCGGACCCGGGCACCTTCATCCCGATCGGCCGGATCGAGAACCACACCAACAGCGGATACAACGCGACCCACAGCCGCATCACCCCACCTTCCGGCTTCCTCGCCACCAATGTTGGGGCAGTGAAATTCTTCTTCAAGAACCAGGAGAACGGCTACGTCGGCTATCGCGAGTTCATCGCATCCGGCAGTGCGGTGTCCCTCGCCAGTCCCCTCACCTGGTCGGGTCTCAGCGCCAATGGCAGCTGGGTCAGCACCTCGGACAACAACTGGACGAACGGAGTCAGCAGCGCCAACTTCACCAGCCTGGCTCCTCTCACCTTCGATGACTCCGGCACCTTCACCACCATCGACATTCCAACCGCGCTGACGGCCGCCAGCCTGACTTTCTCCGGAGACACCGCCCCCTACGTGTTCAATGGAGACCTGCTCACCGTGACCAACGACGTATCTCTGACCGGCTCCGCTAGCGCCATATTCAACAACTCCGTCCAGGCCACTGGTCTCTCGGTCTCCGGAACCGGCACCCTGACCCTGTCGGTCGACAATCCCCTGACCGGCAGTTCGGTGGTGAACAATGGCGTGCTCAATCTTTCAAGCGATGGAGCGCTCGGAACTTCGGCCCTTTCCCAAACGGGAGGCACCATCAGCTTCAAGTCCTCATCTCCCACGGTGAACAGCCTCGGAGGCACAGGCGGCAACCTCTACCTCGGAAACTCCGCGACCTCGGGTGCCACCGTCCTGTTTGTCGGGGATACCACCTCGACCACCTACGCCGGCAACCTCAACGACGCCTCTCCAACCGCCATCGGCAGTCTCACCAAGAACGGAAGCGGATCGCTCACTCTAACAGGAACCAACAACTACACCGGCATCACGACCGTGACGGATGGGGAGCTGAAACTCGGCAAGCGCCTGTCCCTCTACAACGGGAGCACCGGCTCCTGGACCGCCTCCAACCTCATCGTCTATGGCACCCTCGGCCTCCGCATGGGCGGCACGGGAGAGTTCACCAGCGCCGACCTCGCCGCACTCGATACGGGCGGCTTCGACACCACCGCCGTGCTGAGCCTCGACACCACCAGCGGCAACACCAGCGTCACCGATTCCTTCGGCGGCGCCATGAAGCTCGAAAAGGTGGGGCTCAACACCCTGTCGCTTGCAGGAACCAACACCTTCAGCAACGGAATCACCGTTGGCCAGGGTGCGATCGAAGCCGCGAATCCAAGTGGCATCTCGATCCCGAGCGATCTGACCGTCGGCAACGTCACCTTCGATGCCTGGGCGAACATGGCCTACAGCAACCAGTTCGGCTCGACCTCCCTCATCAAGTTCAACACCGGCCCGGGAGCGGTGAATGGAAAGCTCAACCTCCGTGGCACCAGCCAGACCATCGCCGGTCTTGAAAGCGGCAACAGCAACCGCATCGCCATCGTCCAGAACGATGAGACCTCCGCTCCCGGCTACACCTCCAATCCCGGAGCCTGCTCCCTCACGATCAACACCGCTCCGAGCACCTCCCACAGCTTCCGCGGCATCATCCGCAATCAGGACGGTGGTGCGCTCTCCATCATCAAGACGGGAACCGGAACCCAGGAGCTGATCAACCCGCCGATTTCGAGCATCAGCTACAATGGCACCACCAGCGTCAATGAAGGCACCCTCAGGATCAACTTCAACAGCGGCTTCAACACCAGCTTCGGATCGAACATCACCGTCGCCAGCGGAGCCACGCTGAACTTCCATGCGGTTGCAGGAAACTACGCTTTCGACCGGGTCATTTCCGGAGACGGAAACATCGTCGTCGATGGCACCAATGCCGTGATCTTCTTCAACAACCAGCACACGTTCACCAACGGCGTGACGGTGGGAGTCAACACCTTCGACGGATTCCTCGCCCTTTCGGGGAACGGCGCAGCCGGGGCAGGAAACGCACCCGGCCAGTTCTGCGCCGGCGGAGCCATGATTCCCACGAATGTCATCACCGTGAACGGTGGAGCCACCCTGTCGCTCGACGGGATCGCCCCGCTTGGAAACTCGACCATGGTGCCTGCCTTCGCCCCCTCGATCCACATCAATGAGAATTCGACACTCTACGGTGGAACCAGCACGGTCGCATTCGTGCCGAACATCACCCTCGACGGAGGCAAGATTCAGATCACCGATGGCGCCAACTACGGAGGCTTCGGCACCGATCTGACCTTCGTCGGCACCGTCGTGGTGGGCGGCAGCAGCACCGTTCCTTCGACGATCTTCACCACCGGAACAGGAGCGAATGCCAACGCCTCGCTGGGTTCGGCAGCCCTTCCTGGCACCACCTTCGATGTCGCGAATGTGACTGGAGACAGCGCGGCCGACCTCACCGTCAGCACGAATCTGAGGAATGTGAACACCTTCACCTCCCCGCTCGTCAAGACCGGTCCGGGCACCATGCTGCTCTCGGGAACCAACACCTACACCGGAGACACGACGGTCTCCGGAGGTGAGCTCACCTTGGGCGGAACCTCCATCGCGGACACCAACAAGCTGGTGATCGACGGCGGAAAGGTCGGAGTCGTGGCTGCTGCGAACGAAACGGTGAAGACCCTGTTCTTCGGAGCGATCCAGCAGGACGCAGGCACCTATGGCAGCACCGCCTCGGGGGCCACACATCAGGATGACACACGCTTCTCAGGAACCGGAATCATCACGGTGACCAACGGTCCCCTCGTCACCTATGAGGACTGGTCCCTCGCGATCACCAACCCATCTGACCGCGATCGCACCGACGATGCCGATGGCGACGGTCAACTGAACATTGATGAGTTCCTCTTCGGCACTTCACCCATCAGCGGAGAAGGCTCGCTGACCACCACCGAGAACACCGGATCCGGACTCATCATCCGCTGGAGCGAGCGTGTCGGCAGCGGCAGCACCTACCTCCTCCAGGAAAGCACGGACCTCGCCACCTGGAACACCAGCGCGGTGGTTCCAACCGTGGATGCCAATCAAGATGCCCTCTATTCGGAAAGCTACGTCCGCAAGCAGGCCATCATCCCGATCACCGGCGGCTCGAAGTTCGCCCGTGTTCAGGCGACTGAATGATCCGGGCAGGAATCCCCACCAGGATTCAGCCCCCCAGCTCCCGGCGCACCCGTTCATGGTGGCACCGGGAGCTTTCCTTCTCGAAGTCTTTTCTTCTTTCTGCCCCTCGACCCACCGCTCATCCGGTTCGCCTTTCTCCGTGACTGCCCACCCCCATCCGATGTCCCACCCTCCCTCGGCCCGGCCTTCCTCACTCAGACCCGCCTCTTGGCTGGGGATTTCCTCGGCGGTCTTTCTCTGCCTGGCCAGTTTGACCGCGACTCAAGCCCAGGCATCGATCAGCACCTCCGACCTGCGTTGCGAGTACCTCACCAATCCAGTGGGG
>JAIYDT010000593.1 GCA_027487355.1 Verrucomicrobiaceae bacterium | reverse complement strand
CTCGTCACCAACACCACCGGCTCCGCCACCAGCGGGGCAGTGACCATCGGCGCGGCCGGGGGACTCGGAGGAACAGGCACGGTCGCTGGAGCCGTCACCACCACCAGTGGCTCAATCATCACCCCCGGCACGAGCGGTGTCAGCACCCTGAATGTCGGATCACTGACCCTCGAATCCGGCTCGGTCACGAACCTGGAGTTCGGCACCGGCAACGATCAGGTCAACGTCACCACGGCTGACGGTCTGATCCTGAATGGCGGCTCCATCAACCTCTATCAGGATGGCACCAATTTCACCACGCCCTTCGCCGGAACTCCAGGAACCTACAACCTGTTCCAATACACCGGCACCCTCGGCGGCTCGATCGGCAACCTCAGTGTCGGCAATCCCCAGCCCGGAAAGAGCTACGTCTTCGGAACCTCCGGAGGCTTCGTCACCCTCACCATCGCCAACTCCGGGGTGAACCGCAACTGGATCACCGACGGCAGCGGCGGATGGGACAACGCCGCCAACTGGAACGGCACGGTTCCAGATGCATCCCAGAGCGTGGCGAACTTCATCACCGCCCTCACCGCCCCGGCCACTGTCTCCCTCAACGGCAGCAAGACGACAGGCAACCTGGTCTTTACCAGCGCCACCAACGGCTACACCATCGATGCCGGCTCTGGAGGATCGCTGATACTTTCAAATGGCGGCAGCAACGCCACCATCAATGTCAACTCGGGCATCCATTTCATCTCAACTCCGATCAGCCTCAACAACAGTGTTGATATCGCACTTCCGCTGGCAGGGCGTTCCCTGACCCTCTCCGGAATCATCTCCGGAACCGGCCTGAGCCTCACCAAGACCGGACTCGGCGACCTCAACTTGACGGCTGCCAACACCTTCACCGGAGACATCGCCCTGACCGGAGGCAGCACCACCTTCGCCCCCTCTGGACTCGGCACCGGAAACCTCTTCCTCGATGGCGTGAAGCTCGTCTGGGACGGCACCAACACCGAGGATCTCACCAGCGGCGCGCGCACCGTCAGCATGATCGACAACGTCATCACCTTCGACACCAACGGCAACGACGTCCTGATCGCCAACTCCATCGGCGAGAACGGCAACGCCTCGCTCGTCAAAATCGGCGGTGGAAAGCTCACGCTCGCCGCTGACAACACATTCTTCGGCAGCCTCACGATCAACAACGGCGAACTCGCCCTTGGCAATGGCGGAGCCAGTGGCTCGGTCCCTGGTGCCATCGTCAACAACACCCAGATGACCATCAATCGGTCCGACACCGCCACAATCGCCAGCGCCATCAGCGGCACCGGCTCTCTTGAAAAGGTCGGAACCAATGAGGTCATCCTTTCCGGAAACAATTCCTTCACCGGCGATACCCTCCTGACCGCAGGCACGCTGACGATCGGAAACACCAACGCCCTCCAGAGAAGCAAGCTCGACTACACCACCGGCACCCTCCAGTTCGGCGCCGTGACCGCCGCGACGATCGGAGGCCTGACCGGCTCCATCGACCTTCCTCTCACCAATGCCTCCGCAGCAGCAGTGGCACTCACGATCGGCGGTGCCAACGGCTCAGGCGAATACAGCGGCAAGTTCTCCGGAGCAGGCTCGCTCACCAAAGCCGGCACCGGCATCTTGATCCTCTCCAATGACAATACCTACACCGGAGCCACCGGAATCAACAACGCCGGCGGCACGATCGATCTAACCACTGGAGGCAAGATCTCGACCACCGCACTCAACACCGGCATTGCCACACGCTTCATGGTTACCGGTGGCGACCTGACCTGCAGCGCCCAGACCACGATCTCCTCAGAGGGCTACAACGCCAACTCTGGATTCAACCTCATCACCGGAACAGCTACCTTCAACGGAGGCATCCGGACTGGTGGCAATGACGGTTCGCTGATCTCGGTTGCGGGAGGCACCTTCACCGCGTCGAGTGTCACCCTGCAGCGCACTCAGAACTTCCAGGGATTCGCAGCAGGACCGTCTTCGAGTGCCGCTACCTACATTGAAACAGGAGCCTCCAACACCACGGGATTCGTGGTGTCTGGCGGCACGGTTGCAATCAGCGGAGCCCTGAACGTCGGCACCACCAATTCCTGCGCCTCAGCCCTGATCTCGGGAGGAACCACCACCGTTGCGGGAGTCGTGACCGTCGGAAACACCGGCAATACCCGCTGGAACCTTCTTGAAGTTTCAGGCGGAAACTTCTCGGCCAACAATGCCGTGAGCGGCATCGTCCTGAGCCCTCACCCCACCACCGCCACGCTTTCGATGCTCAAGGTCACCGGTAGTGGCGTGGCAACCGCCAAGCGCATCAGCCTCGGCACCCCCACCAGCGCAGCGGGCACTGGTGCGGTCTGGGTCAAGGGAGGCACCCTCTACGTCGGAGCGGGTGGCATCGTCCAGGATGCCGCCATCTTCACCAGCAGGCTTACCTTGACGACCGGCACCCTCGGTGCCGATGACACTTGGAGCACCACGCTTCCGGCCGCGCTTGAAGGAGCATTCACCCTCAAGGCCGCCAATGAGGCGAACGCCGCCAAGGACATCACCCTCGGGGGAGCCCTGACAGGAGCCGGATCGCTCACCAAGACCGGCGGCGGTGTCGTGACTCTTAACGGCGTCAACAACTACACGGGGGCGACCACGATCAACGAAGGCACGCTCTCACTCAGCAATGACGACGTGCTCAGTGACACCGCCCTCGTCAACGTCGCCACCGGAGCCACACTGAACCTGAACCACGCCGGAACCGACACCGTCCTGAACTTCCAGATCAACGGAGTCGATCAGGGATCCGGCACCTTCGGTGGCACCGGCTCCGGCGCGGATCACATCGTTCCACAGATCACGGGAACCGGAAAACTCTACGTGATCCCCACCGATCCCTTCCTCCCCTGGATCGCAGGGTTCGGCCTGACCGGCAGCGATGCCCTTCCCGGCTCCGACCCCGACAACGACGGACAGAACAACCTGCTGGAGTTCGCTCTCAACGGCATCCCTAACAGCGGGGCCTCGTCCGGCAAGCTCCGCTCGTCGGTCGAATTGGTCGCCGGAGACAATGCCCTAACCTACACGCTTCCGGTCCGCACCGGAGCCGTGTTCAGCGGGTCCGCCGCCCAGACCTCAACGATCGACGGCATCACCTACACCATCGAAGGGTCCGATGATCTCTCGACCTGGAACACCACGGTGATCTCCGAGGTGGTGCCCGCACTTTCGGGCGGCCTCCCTGCACTCGACACCGGTTGGACCTACCGCACCTTCAGGACGCCGGGTTCCACCTCCAGTGATCCTGGCGACTTCATCCGCTCGAAGGTCAGCAACTGATCCTTCACAGCACGCTTCGAGAACCCGCCGGACCTGTTGTCCGGCGGGTTTTTCGTTGGCTGGAATAACCCGTTTATGGGACGCATCATCTGGTGGTCCAAAGACGGCTCCAGACTAACATTGCACCAACTGCCAGTCGTCGACACCCGGTCCAGCATCCCATTTCATGACATCCCTCAGCCGCCGCGAAGCCATCCGCCGCATCCTTGTCGCCTCCGCGATCATCGGGTCGTTTGATGGCATCGTCCTCTCAGATGAAGCGAAACGCATCGGCTTCGACCCCGATCTGCTCAAAAAGGAGATCCCCTGGCCCCGCATCATGACGGAAGCGGAAAAGGCATGCACCACCGCCCTGGTGGACATCCTGCTTCCTGCCGACGAACTTGGGCCGGCCGCCAGCGCGGTGGGAGTGCCGGACTTCATCGATGAATGGATCAGCGCCCCCTACGACTCACAGGTCAAGGACCGCGACGTCATCCGTCCCGGACTCGACTGGCTCGACAAGGAATCGAAGCGCGCGCATGGGGGCACCTTCGCCAGCCTGAAACCCGAACAACAGATCGCCGTCGTGGACTCCATCCTCGTCGAAGGCTCGCCCCAGAACAAGGCGGCCGGGAAATTCTTCAGGCTCATGCGGGATCGCGCCGGAGCCGGATACTTCACCACCCAGGAGGGATGGAAAACCCTCGGTTACACCGGCAATCTTCCCAGCCCGGAATTCGCGGGCCCCACCGCCGAAGCGATCAAGCACATCGGACTCTAACAACACTCATGGCCTTTCTCAACACATCCAGAACCCGCGCCGAACAATACGACGCCGTCGTCGTCGGCAGCGGAGCCGCAGGAGGCATGGCCGCCTGGGCCCTTGCCCGCAAGGGAGCCAAGGTGCTCATGCTCGAATCCGGGCGCAACTACGAGCCACCCAAGGAAACCCCGATGTTCCAGAGCTTCGCCGATGCGCCCCTGCGCGGTGCCGGCACTCCCGAGAAGCCCGGCGGATTTTTCCACGCCAACATCGGCGGCTGGGCCATGCCCGACGAGCCCTACGTGGTTCGTAGTAAATCGAAGGGCAACTGGCACGAGGCGGCACCGGACAACCGGATGACCACCGACCAGAACTTCATGTGGTGGCGCGGACGCATGCTCGGCGGACGCACCAATCACTGGGGTCGCGTCTCCCTGCGGATGGGACCACTCGACTTCAAGCCACGTTCCACTGATGGCCTCGGCTTCGACTGGCCAATTTCCTACGATGACATCGCCCCTTGGTATGACAAGGTCGATCAGCTCGTGGGCATCTTCGGATCGAAGGAGGGCCTGGAGAACAACCCCGACAGCGACTACTTCCTCCCCGCTCCCAAGCCTCGCGCTTACGAGCTCCTGCTCCAGCGTGCCGGGAAAAAGCTGGGCATCCCCGTGGTCTCCTCGCGCATGGCCATTCTAACCAAGCCGCTCAACGGTCGTGCGGCCTGCTTCTATGCCACCTCTTGTAGCCGTGGCTGTGCCATCGGCGCGAATTTCCAGAGCACCACCGTCCTGATCCCCCCTGCCCTTGCCACGGGAAACCTCGACGTTCTAACAGATGCCCATGTCCGCGAGGTGACGGTGGATGAATCCGGTAAGGCCACCGGCGTGCATTTCATCGACAAGAAGACCGGTCGCGAGGAGCACGTTTCCGCGAAGCTTGTCATCCTCGGTGCAAGTTCCTGCGAAACAGGCCGCATCCTGCTCAACAGCAAGTCCAACCGCTTTCCCACCGGGCTCGGCAACTCCACCGGCCACCTTGGTCGCTGGCTCACCGACAGCACCGGCAGCGGACTCGGCGGTCGCATTCCCATTCTCGAAAACATCCCCCTTCACAACGAGGACGGCGTTTCCACGATGCACACTTATGCCCCGTGGACGCCCACCATGCAGAAAGCCGCCACCAAGCTCGGCGTGCCGCGCGGCTACTACATGGCCTGGAGCGGAGGCCGCCAGATGCCGGATCTCGGCAGCGCCAGCGAGATTTCCGGACTCGTCGGAAACAGCTACGGCTCGAAATACAAGCAGGAGGCCCGCCGATACTTCGGCAGCTTCATCGATCTCCATGCGCGTGGGGAAATGATCCCGAACGAGAGGTCGTTCATGGAGATTGATCCCGAAAAGAAGGATCGCTGGGGAGTCCCGGTCGCACGCTTCAACTTCGAATGGAGCGACCACGAGATCAAGCAGGCCGCGCACATGCAGAAGACCTTCGCGGAAATGATCGAAGGTGCGGGAGGCATCGTGTCAAAGGCCCCCGAATCCGATGGCCGCAAGGCGATGACCGCCGGGGGCTCGGTGAACCACGAGATGGGGGTCGCCCGCATGAGTGCCAGCGCCAAGGACGGAGTCACCAATCCCTGGGGCCAGCTTTGGGACTGTCCGAACGTGATGGTGGCGGATGGCGCCGTTTTCTGCAGCAACCCCTTCAAGAATCCCACGATTTCCATTCTGGCTCTGGCCTGGCGGGGCTGTGAGCACCTTTTCGACGAGGTGAAGAAAGGCAATCTTTGACCACGCGGTTTCGACGCAGGGTGAGAGATCCGCTGCGTGGTCGCGTAAACGGCCCAGTGCCTCCTTGCCTTGGGAGGGTCTTCAGCCTATCAACGTGGACATCATGAATCATCCTGACCGGCGCGATTCCCTGCTTTCCGGCTGCGCCGCCAGGGTGAGTCTCTCTAACAGACCTGATTGACACCCTCTCCTGATTTCCATCCAACGAAAACCCACATGTTCAAGCTGCAGATTCCAATCCTCGCCATCCTTCTGGGTGCCGCTAGTTCCGCCCAAGCGGCACCCGCCCACAAGATCCTGTTCTTCACGAAATCGAGCGGCTTCGAGCACGATGTGATTTCCTGGAAAAAGGGTCAGCCCAGCGTGGCCGAAAAGACCTTCCTCGATCTCGGCGGAAAACATGAATGGACCTTCGAGTTTTCCAAGGACGGCTCAAAGTTCTCTCCTGACTATCTGAAGGCCTTTGACACGGTGATCTTCTACACCACCGGTGACCTCACCACTCCCGGCACCGACAAGCAGCCGCCGATGTCCCCGGCCGGAAAACAGGCGCTCTTCGATTATGTGAAGTCAGGAAAAGGCTTCATCGGCCTCCACTCCGCCAGCGACACCTTCCACACCGCCAACGAATCGAAAAAGGGTCCGGACCGCTACGCCAACCATGGCAAGGACGCGGATCCCTACGTGTGCTTTCTTGGCGGGGAGTTCATCCTTCATGGGGCCCAGCAGGTCGCGACCAACAAGGTGATCAACCCGAAGTTCCCCGGCTTCGAGACTGCCGGAGACAGCTTCGCCTTCAACGAGGAATGGTATTCGCTGAAGGACTTCCGGGAAGACATTCACGTCCTCACCGTGATCGACTCGCCCGCCATGAAAGGTGCCCCCTATCAGCGCCCGCCCTACCCCACCACCTGGGCCAGGCTGGAAGGCAACGGCCGTGTGTTTTACACCGCAATGGGACATCGCGACGACATCTGGACGAACCCCACCTTTCAAAACATCCTGATCGGGGCGATCCGTTGGACCACCGGTGACGTCAAGGCGGCCACCCCCCCCAATCTGAAGGAAGCTGCGCCGCAAGCGCTGACGAATCCGCCCTACGTGCCACAGCCCCCGCCAAAGCCACCTGCCGCGCCGGCGAAGCCGGAAAAGTGAACATCAGGGGAAGGTTTCCGTGATCCTAACAGACTGACGATTTCGTTTGCCACAGATCCGCACGTTTTGTGCTTAGATCGTCTGCGGATGACGAAGGAAGCTGAACGACTCGCCGAAGACCAAAGCCGCGCCCGCAATTGGAAGCGCTGGGGCCCCTACCTCAGCGAGCGCCAGTGGGGCACGGTGCGCGAAGACTATTCCGCCCACGGCAACAGCTGGGCGGAGTTTCCCCACGACCACGCCAGACGCCGGGCTTACCGCTGGGGTGAGGACGGTCTCCAGGGGTGGACCGACCGCCAGTGCCGCCTTTGCTTCGCGCCGACCCTATGGAACGGCAAGGATACCATCCTCAAGGAGCGCCTGTTCGGACTCGGCGGCAACGAGGGAAATCACGGCGAGGACGTCAAGGAATGCTACTACTACCTCGATTCCACGCCGACCCATTCCTACACCAAGGCCCTCTACAAGTATCCCCAGGCCACCTTCCCCTACACCGCCATCCGCGAGGAAAACAACCGCCTCGGCCGGGAAGGTCCGGAGCTCGAGTTGGCGGACATGGGGATCTTCGATGAAGGGCGCTACTTTGACGTGCTCCAGGAGGTCGCCAAGCGCTCCCCGGAAGACATGCTATGGCGGATCACCGTGACCAATCACGGCCCGGAGGCCGCTCCAATCCACGTCCTCCCCACCCTCTGGCTTCGCAATGTCTGGAAGTGGGGCAACGACCGCGAAGCCCCTCTGGTCAAGCCCTCGCTCAACCTTCATGACGACTGCCTCCTCGTCAGCCATGAAAGCCTTGGCATGTACCGCTTCCACCTGGACTCGCCCGATTTCTCCGACGCGATTCCCTGGCTGTTCACCGAAAACGAGACGAACTATGAGTCAGTTTACGGAACTCCCGGTCCACCCCACTCCAAGGACGCTTTCCACCGTTATCTGATCAAGGGCGAGACGGCCGCGGTTTCCCCGGATCCATTCGGGACCAAGGCGGCCGCCGTCTTCAAGTTCTTGGTCCAGCCCGGACAATCGGTCACGATCCGCTGCCGCCTGCACTCGATCCGCGAGGACAATGGCCTTTCCGGGCTTGAGCAGTTCGACGAGACCCTGGCCGCCCGCATCGCCGAGAGTGACGAATTCTACGTCGGACTCATGCCGGAAGGCAGCTCCCAGGACGAGCAACTCATCATCCGCCAGGGCTACGCCGGACTCCTCTGGACCAAGCAGTTCTACTACTATGCCATCGAGGACTGGCTCAAGGGCGACAAGGACGGCCCACCACCACCGAAGGAGCGCCTCAGCGGTCGCAACTCCGACTGGGGAAACTTCTTTGCGCGGGACATCCTCTCGATGCCCGACAAGTGGGAGTATCCATGGTTTGCCGCCTGGGACACTGCCTTCCACATGCTGCCCTTCGCAGCAGTCGATCCCGATTTCGCCAAGAAACAGCTCCTGCTGCTACTACGGGAATGGTACATGCACCCGAACGG